>NZ_JAVJRX010000105.1:0-12314 GCF_040219735.1 Coleofasciculus sp. G1-WW12-02
CTGCATAAGCATTTTAGCAATTTAGCCCCCTCAAATCGTACCCATGTATATTTAAGATTTTCTTAATAGTCTTAGGAGAGAATCTGTGAGACAATTGTAGTCATGTACATAGAACGTGTTCCTAACAGAAATTCTCCCCCATCCGTATTACGCAAGCGAGTCTTACCGCGAAGGAAAGAAAGTGCGGAAACGTACCCTAGCTAACCTGTCTAAATTGCCGGATGAAGCGGTAGATGGTTTAAAGATTCTCCTCAAGGGAGGTAAAGCTATTGAAGACATCGAGGAGGCGTTTAACATAGTCCGTTCTCGCCCTCACGGTCACGTCGCTGCTGTGATAGGAACGATAAAAAAAATCGGCTTAGACTCAATCATTAGCAGCGAAAACACACGTAACAGACGATTAGTCCTATCGATGATAGCAGCACGTATTATTGCCCCTAGGTCGAAATTAGCCACAGCCAGAGGGTTACAACAAGCCACCCAATTATCCAGTCTAGGAGAACTATTGGGATTATCTGGGTGGGGGACAGGGGGATGATTACACAAGCTAGAATAAGAGAAGACCTGAAGGAAAATTCAGGAGTGGATTGGATAACTGCCCTGCGTTCAAGCCAAATCCGGAAACTGGTTAATCAGTCGTACATTCAACTGTCTCTCTTTGATTAAAAAGACAAGCGCCGAAATTACCTGCGAAGACTATCCTGGAGAGAGATTAGTCGCCTGTCGGAATCCATTTTTAGCTGAAGAAAGAAAGAGAAACCGAGAAGAGTTATTACAAGCTACGGAGCAAAAACTAGATAAAATAGTCAGCGCCACATCGCGGCAAAGATGTCCCCTACGGGGTGAAGCTGAAATTGGACTGAAAGTGGGTGAAGTAATCAATAAGTATGGTGTGGCTAAACATTTCAAAATCCAGATAACTCCCGATAGCTTCTCTTATCAAAGAAACCGAGAAAGCATCAATGAAGAAGCGACATTGGATGGGTTATACGTGGTGAGAAGTTCCGTACCAGAAGAAACGTTGACAGCTCTTATAAACTGTCAAAGCCTATAAAAGCTTATCCAAAGTTGAGCAAGCTTTCCGCAGCTATAAAACAGGTAACCGAACTGACCGATTTTTGAAGGAAAATACTGAGCGGTTAAATCCTCCTCACTCAAAAGGGTGTTTTTTGCAGTTTTCGGCAAAAGGATTGGCAGGATTGTGTCATTCGATGAGCCAAAAAAGGCAAGCAATTTGGTAAATTTCGGTAGTGGACGACTGCTCTAAGACTCCTAGTATGGACTTGAAACGGTTTTAAGGCTTAAGTAATCTGCTGTGAGCCAAAAAGCACAGCTAACTGTACTGGCATACAATCAGGTAAGGCTTTTCGTTTTCTTGTTCCTGCTATCCTGCTTACGCGAGGAGTCGGTGCTGCGCTCTCTCTCCTCGGGTCTGAATCCACTAATCCAAAAATTGATGATCCCCAAATGGTTGATGTTTCCTATTTTATTGTCCTAGAGTCTGTCGTTTTGAGTGCTGGTGCAGCCATCTGTGTGGGGATATTCCTATCCTACTCTAGGGCGCGACGAGCCTTGCGATGGTGGGAACGCAGGCGAGGGTTTCAACTGTATTGTGAAACTGAGCGAATTCGTAATGGGTTGTTGCAAGAGTCATTGGCGATGCGTCGCAGCTTAGAGTTATGGCTGGGAGATACTCATGAGATTTCCCTGGAGCATGTCCGAGACTGGTTAAAGGGGATTGAAAAGTTCCATCATTCTCTGGGACAATTGAGCGATCGCCTATCGCCGCCTTTTGTTGAGGAAAGTTTACCCCTAGCCATCCAGTACTTGCTCGAACTGTGGCAAACTTACAATCCTCACCTTAACATTCAGATGGAACTGCCGGGGGATTGGCAGGATGAGTCTCCTGAGTGCTCTCGAGTGATTTTAATCGCCTTAGATGAGTTACTGCGAATTACGTTATCCCAAGGGGGTACATCCCGTTGGAGCAACGACACCGACACCAGAGGCTTACTCAGAGCGTTTCAACAATGCCAGACTGAAAAAATTGGTATGCTTCCCTCAGAGGTTTTCACC
This sequence comes from Coleofasciculus sp. G1-WW12-02, assembly GCF_040219735.1. Classification (NCBI taxonomy): domain Bacteria; kingdom Bacillati; phylum Cyanobacteriota; class Cyanophyceae; order Coleofasciculales; family Coleofasciculaceae; genus Coleofasciculus; species Coleofasciculus sp. G1-WW12-02. Next base: position 2,077 of record NZ_JAVJRX010000105.1, read on the forward strand.
CAACTATCCATTCATGTCCGCTTAAAGAAACAGGGGAAGTTCAGTGATATTAGAGTTCAACTTTCTTATCCTAATGAATCAACACTGGTTTGTCCATCTAGTCTCAAAGATTTGGACTATCTTAAGGAAGCTTTTCACTTTGTCACCGGAGGACAGTGCTTTTATAAGAGAAAGGAGTTGATGGTAACTTGGCACTTCCGTTGGCTTTCGCCCCAACCTCAGCTCCCCAAATTAACCCTAGACTGCGACGGATTTGAATATGAGTCAAAAATCACCAAAGCTAGTCAAGTCAAAAATTCTCGTGGTTGATGATCACGAAGCCGTCTTGGATGGAACTGTGAATATGCTCACAAAGCAGTACCCAGAAGCAGACGTGATCACCGCTCAAACAGCACGAGGCGCTCAACAACAAGTGGAGGGCGCTCAACCTGATTTGGCGATTCTGGATCTTTCTATTCCAGAGCAAGCTGGAGACATGGCGCGAACGGAGACAGGGATTCAACTGTTGAGAACGTTGATGGAGCAGTATCCCACCCTGAATATTGTGGTTCAAAGCGCTCATGTCCGCTCACTGGTGCGTCTCAAACCGGCGATCGCGACTCATGAAGGAGGTTTTACGATTGTAGACAAAAGTCTGCCGCTTAAGGAAATGTTAACTAAGGTTGATTGGGCGCTTCAGGGAGTGGTTTACACGCCCAGAGAGATGCGAACAGGGTTGGAAGTTAAGCCGGAATGGTTGGAACTGTTGACCCTAGCCTTTCAAGAAGGATTACAAGATAAAGCGATCGCTCAGCAGATGAATATTGCTGAACGCACCGTGCGTCATTATTGGACGAAAGTTCAAGACGCTTTGGGCGTTTATCCGGAACCGGGGAAAAATATTCGGATTCAAACCCAGATGCGTGCTAAGGAGGAAGGTTTAATTGATTAGTTATTGGTCATTGGCAAATCTTTGACGATGGTCAAGATGATCGGGTTGGTCGGGGCGGGTTTAGGGATTTTCGTTTCGCTGTTGCTGATCACGTTTGTTTAAAACCCGCCCTGGTTAAATTAACTATTGCCTATTCCTTATTTCCTGTTATTTGTGCAGCGTAACCTTTGGCAGAAAATTCAAGTGGAACTTGCCATCTGGCGGGTTGGGGCTTTGCCAGGATTTATTATTATTGGACTGGTCATGCTGGCTCTAAACTGGTTGAAGTATTTAGAGAGAGCCAAAACTTAATTGCGATTGAGAAAGCTTTGGGCGATCGCGAGGGGTTTACTGTTAGTCCACCACCAGATTTGCCCCCTGAGCAAGCTGGGTTTGCTGATGCGATTCTGGATACGGATGGTTATCTCAGACGCAGCCTGCTTCGCATTTCCACTCCCCAGGGAGAGCGTAAGTTGTCTTTGACGCTACGTCTGGCTCAAACTTATTTATCTAGTCAAGGAATTCCCTTAGAACCGGGGATTCGTGACCCAATTGCGATCCGGTTTGGTTCAACCGAACTGACTCGGTTTCAACCTAATTCTGGGGGATATGTGAGAGCTGATGCTGGCGGAAATCAGATTTTGCTCAATTTTCGCAGTGGTCGAGAACCGTTTAGAGTGATCTCACTTAATGATATCAAAAGTGGACATGTTGATCCCAACTGGATTCGCGATCGCATCGTCTTAGTTGGTATAACGGCTGCCAGTGTCAAAGATATCGTAAATTCGGCGGCGATTACGGGTGTTAACCCCAAACTGGTTTATGGGGCGGAAATTCAAGCTCATGCGGTGAGTCAGATTATCAGTGCTGTTCTGGATGGGCGACCCCTTTTGCAGATTTGGTCAGATGGATGGGAATATTTGTGGATTTTTGCCTGGGGGGTTTTAGGTATTAGTATGGGTCGGCTATTTCAATCCCCCTTCAAGATTCTGATGGGATTGGGAATGGCTAGTGTGGGATTAATCGGTATTTGTTATTTCGGGTTGATTTTAGGGTGGTGGATTCCTCTTGTCCCGGCAATTCTTCCTCTTGTTTTTAATGGTGCTGGACTCACCGCTGGGTTATTCTATCGACATCAACAGGATTTGAGGTTACGACTGCAAGAGCGACAATTTATTATTGAGCATACATTTGATACGATTCATAATGGACCGTTGCAAAGATTGGCAAGGATTTTAAGCACGGCTCAAGAAAACCATTTATCTTCTGAATTGTTGTTATCTGAACTTAAACAGTTAAACCAAGAGATTCGCAGAGTCTATGAATCAGTTCGCCGAGAAACGTTAACCCAAGGTGAACATATTTACCTTGGAGGTAATTTAGAATTAGATTTACACACGCCAATTCATGAACTTCTCTATCAAGTTTACGATAATACGATAACTCGTGATTTTCCTTATTTTGAAACAATTAAGGTTAAAATTAATAAATTTGAACCTCTAGAAAGTCGATATTTAAGCATCGAGCAAAAGCGGGGGTTGTGCCGATTTTTAGAAGAAGCGTTGTGTAATGTAGGGAAATACGCTGTCGGGGTGACTCGCCTGAGTGTAATTTGTACTCAAGAAAACGGTGAGAATGTTCTTCGCATTATCGATAATGGAGTGGGTTTAGACGCATTATCTGATAACTTAGATCAATCTCGAGGTCGGGGAACACAGCAGGCAAAAAATCTGGCTCGACAACTGCGAGGAACGTTTCGGCGGTTTCCTAATTCTCCCAAAGGAATCGTTTGTGAATTAACCTGGTCTGTGGCAAAAGCGTGGTTCTGGTAACGTAACCTAATATCAGTTATAAATTTTCCCTGAACTTTCCTGAACATTTCCTGAACTTTTATCGATAAGATTATCCGAGATTGGGGTAACGTTGTTCCAGACGTAGCATGGTACGTCTCTACAGCCGTTTAGCTTATCCTGTCCGGTTAAACATCCTGAAAAAAATGCCTGAAACAATGGCGTTTAAAGGGTTGCAGTTTTGGGTAATCTTTAGGACAGGACAGGCTATGTAGTTTTCAGCCAGGACAATAACGGGAACTTGTGAGCAAACCATCCCAATTCTGTCATCATGTTTACACTTATAGACATGAGATGCTCAATTTCTGGATTGTATGCTGTAGATAAAGCGTTAAGTAGCCAAGACAATTATGCAACTTTTATGGCGGCTAACAAAACAATTTAATGGTAAACTCTTAATTGGTGCTGTTCTCAGTTTGTCATTGATAATGGGTGGTGTAGCTTTAGCTGATGATAAAAACGGAGAGGGCGCACCTGATTCAACTCATACAGGTTAAACGGGAACAAGATTATACCAACCTCCTGATGATCTGCTGTCGCCTTTTGGGGATGGTTCAGAAGGTAGAAGAGGCGGTTGTACGGGTGATGCAGAAATTAGTTTAACAGCCCTAGCCCCTCAAAGCCATGTGGGACAAACGGCTTCCACTCACCCCACCTTCGCTTGGTTTGTCCCGGATGCTCAACCCAGAGAGATAATCTTTCAACTCTATGAATATGGGTTAAATGGGAGTCGTAACGTAATCCAGGAAATTCCGCTACAAAGTTCTCCGGGAATCATGACATTATCGTTACCAAAAGATGAACCTGGTTTATCCGTTGGACAAAGATACGGTTGGAGAGTTGTGCTTCTGTGTAACCCGAACTCCCCCTCTAGCGCTTTAGTGGCGGGGGCGGATATTGATGTTGTCCATAAGCCAGGGACATTTTCTGATAGTATTGATCCTCTAGAAAAAGCGAAGCAATATGCTGAGGCAGGGTTGTGGTATGATGCATTGGCAGAAGTTTTAGCGTCGGGAAATGAGGCAAGTATTTTACTTGAAGAGTTACTTAAGGATTTAGCTGAGTTAGAAAACTTACAAGCGGCAGAAAAGGGCAGTGAACAGAGTCAGCGATTGACACAAGTTGTTGAGGTATTACGCAGGTAATTGTTGATTGTTGATTGGTCATTGTTCATTGGTCATTTGTAGGGGTGTAGGGGTGTAGGGGTGTAGGGGTGTAGGGGTGTAGGGGTGTAGGGGTGTAGGGGTGTAGGGGTGTAGGGGTGTAGGGGTGTAGGGGTGTAGGGGTGTAGGGGTGTAGGGGTGTAGGGGCGAAGCATTTGGGGAGCCAACCTATGAGACTCATCCAAAATTTTATTCCCAAATGCTTCGCCCACCTCCGGTGACATCATTTCTGAATAAATTGTGATAAAAACCATCACCCCGTTTTATCCCCAAATGCTTTGCCCACCTCCGGTGACATCATTTCTGAATAAATTGTGATAAAAACCATCACCCCGTCCCCTTTGTTTCCCTTGTATCCCTACCTTATAACCAATTGCCAATCAGAATAAAAGCCGCCCAATAAGCCGGATGAGCCGTTCTTCCCCCAGCTTCAATTAACGAAACTTGAGCCATACTAAGCGCCTCGGCTTTACTGATACTAGAATCGCGTAAATTGGCATAAAAATCCGTGGCAATTTGGGCGGTTGTAGCATCATCAATAAACCAAAGAGAAGCTAAAGCACTTCTGGCACCGGCTTGCACCGCGACACCCGCTAAACCTAAGGCGGCGCGGTCATCTCCAGCGGCGGTTTGGCAGGCGGTTAGGGTGAGGAGTTCTACGGGGTCAGAACGGCGGGAAACTGTCCGCAGCTTTCTATCTAGTTCGGTAATGGTGAGTTTTTCATTGTTTCCTGTGACGATAAATGTGTTTTCTGGATCACCGCCAAATTCACCGTGGGTGGCAATATGTAGGATGGGGTAAACGGTTTGGTTTAATTCCTGTTGTAGGCGAGTTGATGTGAAGTCTTCATCTAGTAATCCTTTACTTCTAGGGAGTAGTGTTTTTACCTGATTAATTTCCCAGGAAACATTCGGTAAAGGGGGAAATTCGCGACCATCGATAATCGCGGGTTGGGTTAATCCTAAAGCTAATGCTAGGAGGTCTTCGCGGTTGAGGGTTTTGGGGTCAGTCAGGGTTAGGGTTGGTGTAGTGGCAATGGCATAGTTTTGGACTAAAAATTTCTCGCCATCGTGGAGGGCTGCCATGGGGATACTGCGTAGGATACCATCTTGAATGAAGACTAGGGTTTTGATGTTGGCTTGGTCTAAATCGGCGGCAAAGGGGCGAATAATCCAGTCGTAAAGTTTCTGGGCGGGTTGGGGGTTATAGGTTCTAAAAAAGCTTTCGAGTCCGCGACGAAAGGTATTGATTTCTTGTCTGAGGGTTTCGCGGTCAGTGTTTATCCAGGTGAGTCGTTTTTCTCCGTTGGGAAAACTGGCGATAATTGCGGTGCGGTCTGGTAAAATGATGGAACTAAAGACGGCAGTGGCGGTGTTTTCCCCGACTAAATCTACTCGTTCTTGGTTGAAGGCGGTTAAGACACAATCGCCGCCGAAATAGTCTTGAAGTTCGGCTAATTTGAGGGAGTCAACGGTGTTGAGAACAGAGGTGAGGGTTTTGGTTTTCTGATCCGGTGGGGTTGAGGAGAGGGAGGCGCGTTCTAATCTGAGTTCGATGAGTTGTCGGTAAAGGGGGTCAACGGTATCACGAAAGTCGAATTGGATGTCGCGATTGGCGAGGAGAATATCACCTCGGATACTTTCTAAGGTTGCGATCGCGCGATCATACGTTTCAATTGCCTGAGTTGGGTTTCCTTGGGCATTATACAGGCGTGCAGCTTGCCATTCCCACAGATAGAGGCTATCTTTAGCTAGCAGGTCTTGGTCGGCGGCTAATCGGGCTTGTTGGGTGTAGTCGAGGGCTTGGGAATAGTTTTGACGACATTCGTAGAAATGACCGAGTTCACCGAGGGCAAAGGATTGGGCGCGATTGTCTTGGAGGCGTTGGGCAATGGCGACGGCTTGTTGCAGGAGGTGTAAAGTTTGGTTAGGGGATTCTGGGGTGACACACTGGGTTGTCGCGTTTGTGTCTCCTTGAGTCAGGACGTGGGCTAAATCGATCGCCCCATAGACTTTATCACGGGAATCGGGTAGGGTGTCTAGGAGGGAGAGGGCTTGTTTGAGGGCGTGGCGGGTAGACTGGGTGCGGTATTCTGGAGTAATGGCATTGAGGAGCGATCTCAGTTGTCCCAGGGGCTCGTTGTGAGTTTGGGCGAGGTTGAGGCTGGTTTGAAAGACGGTGAGGGCTTCGCTGTCGTAGTTTAATGCTTGTTTTTTGAGTTTATCGGCTTGGATGGTATCGCCACGAATGGTTGCAGAGTTGGCGCGGCGATAATGGATATTGGCAAGGCTGAGGTAGGTATTTCCCAGACGAGTTAGGGTTGAGGTTTGATAGGCGATATTACCCATTTCTGTTGCCAAATCTAAGCTGGCTTGCAGATAGGTGAGGGCGCTTTTGTAGTCGCCTCGTCGCCGCAACGCTTCACCTAAACTCCCTAAGGCGGCGGCTTCGGTGGGTTTGTTTTGGGTGCTACGGGCAAGGGCGAGGGCGCTATCACTGGTACAGTCGTTCGGGGAGGGATTACATAAAAGTGCGATCGCGGTTCTGGGTTGTCCTATATTAGTATAAGTTTGGGCTTTTTCGACGAGAAGCCGCGCTACTTGGGGGGCGTCAGCGATTTGGCGATAATAGGCGATCGCATTTTCCCAATAGGTGAGGGCTTTTTCGCTTTGGTTCAGGTGTTGATAGGCGCGGGCGAGGTTTTCTTGAACTATAGCGGCGCTGGCTCTTTTGTTGGTGTCTTGGTAGTGGGTTAAGGCGGTTTGCCAAGGTTCGATGGCGCCGTAAACATCACCATTTTTGTAGTGTTGGATACCTTGTTCCACGAGTTGATTAGGATTAAGTGTTTGGGCGGTAGCGATGGGGTTAAATTGGAGGGGGGTAAGGGTTAAGGAAACCTGACTTAGACTCAAACTGAAAGTAAAACTACACAGGAATAGAACCAGGAGAAAGGGGCGGATTCGGAATCGGCGGTGTTGGCTTTTCATTTCGTTCGTTCGTTCGTAGTAGGCGCTTTAGCGCCATAAACGTTGAAACACTCATGACAAACACGTAAGAAGCCTTGAACTCAAGTTCTGGCTAAAAGCTCAAACCCGTTGAAACGGGTTCAAAGCCTTTAATCTAGTAAGCTCGATTCTTACTTTAGCTTTCAGCCGGAAATTGATTTCCCGGCGTCCAAGTTGAAACACTCACTACAAAAACGTAAGAAGCCTTGAACTCAAGTTCAGGCTCAAAGTTTAAACCCGTTGAAACGGGTTCAAAGCCTTCAATTTAGTAAGCTCGATTCTTACTTTAGCTTTCAGCCGGAAATTGATTTCCCGGCGTCCAAGTCAGTGACCGTCGGATTAACTTTAATTCTAATCGGTTTCCGCTTGTTCTCCAATTGAATTAATTTTTGTTACTAACGCTTGCTTTTTTGCCTCCTTTGCCTCGTTCCCAGTTCTGAGAAGGGAATGAGCTTAGAGAAACTCCGCCTCTTATAATAACCACTCTTCAAGAGCATTTCCTAGAGGGATGCTGGAACCGAGAAAGCACCAAACAAACAGTAACGTAAGCTACAAAACAATCCTTTGAATAACCCAGGGTGGCTTTTGTCGAGAGGTTATCGATAGATACCCTTTCCGATTGTTCCAGACATTTCCGACAACATCTGGAACAAGGTTTCTTCCTGTCGCCATGCAGTTTTCGGCAATACCCCTGGCTGAATTGTGCAACCCGCTTGTCTGAATTCGGCAATCCAGCTTGCACTTAAGTGCATCACAGGTTCCGTCGCTTTCTGGTATTTTCAGAAATAAGGCTAGAAAACTATCAAATTTACTGGCATAATTGGTATCAAGTCTTGGGGTTTGCCAAGATATTATTCGGGGAATTTTTGTCATATTTGATACCAAATTTATGATTAGGTTGGAATTCAGACGTAGCATCCCGATTTTGCCAGATTCGTAGGGGCGCACGCTCCGTCCTTGGTGTCAACTTAAGCTCAACCCCTCTCCCCCAGCCCCTCTCCCACGCCAGCCCTCACCCCCAGCCCCTCTCCCAAGCTTGGGAGAGGGGAGCAAGAGGGGAGCAAGAGAATCCGGTTCCCCAACTCCGTTCCCCCCTTTCAAAGGGGGGTTAGGGGGGATGGAGTTGGGGTTAGGGGATGAGGGGGAAAATGTCAAGGAGCAGATAGACACAGATTAACACCTTGTCAGCATTGGTTTTCACCTTAAGTTGACACCAAACCCCGACGTGCGCCCGATAAACATCAAAACCCGATGGCTTAATTCATTACTATTCTCAGGAGACGTTTGCCGTGATGATAATAAACAAATTGGCTGGGCGTTGGCAGTCGTTTATCATTGGCACTGTTGGATTAATCGGCGCATTGGTAACCGGGGGAAATGAAGCAGTCTTCGCCCAGGTGATACCAGATGATACTCTGGGGGCAGAAGGTTCTGTGGTTAACCCTGATGTGCTGATTCGGGACATACTCAGCAACAGAATTGATGGGGGCGCCACTCGCGGCGCGAATCTGTTTCATAGTTTCATAGAGTTTAATGTCGCCGAAGGGAGAGGGATTTATTTTGCTAATCCCGATGGGATTGAAAATATCCTGTCACGGGTTACTGGGGATAATGTCTCTAATATATTGGGCAGGTTAGGGGTATTGGGTGAAGCGAATCTATTTTTACTCAATCCCAATGGGATTTTATTTGGTGAAAACGCCAGTTTAGATATAGAAGGTTCCTTTGTTGCCACCACAGCATCAGGGATAGAGTTGGGGGAGGATGGTTATTTTAGTGCGACTCAACCTCGCAGTAGTCGTTTACTTTCAGTGAGTCCTGGGGCGCTATTTTATAATGCCGTAGAAGCGGCGGGGGGGAAGATTACCAATCGGGGGAATTTAGCCGTCGGACAAAGAGAATCTCTCACATTAGCCGGGGATACAGTGACGAGTACGGGTTCACTTACGGCACCAGGGGGTAAGGTTCAGGTTTTAGGAGAACGGGTGGGGTTATTAGAAAATGCCCGGATTGATGTGTCCTCGGATACAGGTGGCGGTGTGGTGTTGATTGGTGGCGCCTTTCAGGGGCAAGGAGATGTTCCCACGGCGGCACGGACGTTTATTGATACGGGTGTGAGAATTAATGCCGATGCTTTTAGGAGTGGGAATGGTGGCAATGTTATTGTTTGGGCGGATGAAGTAACCGGATTTTATGGCACTATTAGCGCCCGTGGCGGAAGTGAAGTTGGGAATGGTGGATTTGTCGAAGTATCTGGGAAGGAACACCTGATATTTCGGGGGACGGTGGATACAACGGCGGTGAATGGGTTATCGGGGACGTTGTTACTTGACCCGACGGATATTGTAATTGCCAATGGTTCTTTTGATGGTGCGGCGGATGGTACGGATACGTTTGCCGGGAATAATTCTGGGGTGGCGGGGCAGATTTTAAGTGCGCCGTTGAGTGAAATTAATGATACAGCACCGACAACAATTTATGAGTCGGAGTTGGAGGGGTTGTCGGGGGATACGAATGTTATTTTACAGGCGACTAATAATATTACCGTTAATGACCTAACCGATGATACCCTAAGCTTTGCGGCTGGGAGTGGGTTAATTGGGTTCACCGCCGATGCAGATGGGGATGGAGTGGGTTCCTTTTTGATGCAGGATGTGGCAGATACTCTCAGTACCAATGGACGGGATATTATTATTAATGGTGCCAGTTTGACGTTGGGGAATATCGAAACAACTCCCTCTGATGCGGATACAGTGGGTCAGCTTATTAGTACAGCCGAGGTATTAGGTACAGGTGCAGGAGTCCCCCTCACCACGATATCCGGGAACTTCTCCAGACCTACAGATGTTGACTTGTTTCAAATTTACCTAAATGGGGGTGGGACGTTCTCTGCTACGACAGTGGGTGGGACTACCTTGGACACTCAGTTATTCTTATTTGATGGGAATGGCTTGGGGGTTTATGCCAATGATGACACCACTGGCAATATTACACAATCAACTCTGCCAGGGGGAAATGGGTTAACTCCCACTACGGCGGGTATTTATTATTTGGCAGTCAGTCGGTACGACAATGATCCCAGAAGTAATAATGGGTACATCTTTCCCGATAGTCCCTTTGACAGTGTGTTGGCGCCAACTGGAGTAGGTGGTTCTTCACCCCTGAACAAGGCTCTCTGGGATTTATGGTGATAAGTTTTACTAATATTACTCCTGATACTTCTTAGCTTTGATCTTGACTCGGTTAAATCAGGGATAAGACGGATGAAAAAATGGTTGTTCCAGGCTCAGATATTTTACGGAAAAACTG
>NZ_JAVJRX010000106.1:0-20819 GCF_040219735.1 Coleofasciculus sp. G1-WW12-02
TTCGCCAATGTTATCGGTCGGTAACTATCCAAAAAGCACTGTTTCAGTGACCTTAAAACTGTTTAACTTTTCGGTTCTAGAGCAGTAGACTAGCGGGAGCATCTACTGGTAGGTCTTGAACACTTGCCGATAACGTAGTCAGTTAAGACTTAGGCTGGTAAGCACAGCTTCAACTTATTTGGCTTTTGCTCCGTGTCTTTAGACCGGGGTTGCTTACGATTCACCAACTCAAAGGAAAACGCTATATCCCCTTTTGTATGATGAATGACATTTAGGGGCAGGGCAGGTTTCACAACTATCGTTTCTTACCTAACCCAGACGCTCCACGCCTTACGTCTCTACCTGAGTGTAACGCGATCGCGCCCCTGTCGTTTTGACTCCAACAGTGCTTCGTCAGCCGCCTGCACCAGATTTAATGGATCATCTTCTGGATGAGGGATGATCGCAGCTACACCCAAACTCAGAGTAAGAATTGAGGAATATCCGCAGATGCGATAAGGATCATGGGTAATATTTAAGGCTTTGACATGTTCTCGAATTTGCTCTGCCAATTGTACCGCTTGATACCCCTCCATTTGCGGCACAATTACGGCAAATTCTTCGCCGCCAAAACGAGCAACAAAAGCCCCTGGAGACTTAACGCACTCACGAATTGCCTGGGCGACTTGCTGCAAACAGAAGTCTCCCGTCAAATGACCAAAAGCATCGTTAAAAAGCTTAAAAAAGTCGATATCAGCTAAAATCAGTGCCAGGGTAACTTCTTCTTCAGCTAATCTTTGCCATTCTTGGGCAAGGTGATGGTCAAAGTCACGCCGATTAGCCAGCTTAGTTAAATCATCAATCGTCGATAAATACTTTAACTGTTGATTCTCTTGCTCCAACTGTCCAATACGCGGATCTGTCGGTGATTCCAGGGAGAGTTGCTCCTTAAAATAAAGCTGATATAACTCACAGCGAATTGTCGCCTGATTTCCCTGTAGTGTGATCAGCCCCATACTCTCTAATTGATACGCCGCGATCGCATCTAAATGGACACTCTCTGTTGCCATAACCACCTGTTTCAGCGCCGCCAGTAACTTCGGATTCTTTTCCACTACGGTAAATTGACGCCGCAAATGATGACTATAGACTCCAGTCAGGGTTGGTGCTTCCTCTAATAACTGCGCTAAGGTGAGATCAGAGTAACACAGGTGATAAAGTGCTAATTGAACTAGATAAGGATGTCCTCCCACCATTGCCATCAATTCAGTAGCTTGAAAAGTATCTATCCAATTCAGTTGGTAACGACGGGCTAATTCCTGCACCTGCTCTAACGTCAACTCTGGCAAAAGAATTGGTAGTCCCACATTAAAGGGAGATTGATTAATATTTAATGAAATATCAATTTCCGTCGAATGCACCACAACGAAACGCAATTGCTGTAAGCTCTCATCCAGTTGGGCTTCTTCATGCCAGGAACGTAATAACGGCAGAAACTCGCTGGCAATTGTCTCATACTCGAACAGGCGATTGACTTCATTCAATGCCAGGAGAATCGGCGTGTCAATTTGCTCCAGTAAATATCCTTGAAAATAGAAGGTGCAGCTAACTTTGCTACCAATATCGTCATCCCAATAGTCATCCAGGTTAGGTTTGATCTGCAACTGCCGAGCGACGTTAGCACAAAACCAGCGCAGAAATTTATCTAGGTTTACAAAAATAGATTCATCGGATTGCTGGAAATCGAGATTAACCGCGTGGAACCCTTGGGCTTTAGCGTGAGCGATAATCCGCTGTAGCAGAGAGCTTTTTCCCATCTTCGAGGGCGCTTTGATGCGAATGATACTTCCGGGTTTGTCAATCTCCGCATAAGCGAGTTCTTCGATGGGGGGGCGATTGATGTAAAAGGCTGAGTTGAGCGGTAGGGGACTACCAGGAAATTCTAACCGCTCCGATGTTAGGGTTGGGTTTAACATAGTAGGATTTGAAAGGGCTAAAGGAGGTTGCTCTGAACTATCTCTTTGTCCGTTTAAAATATAGTAATCAAATACAGTATTGATATTATTTTTAGTAATTTTTTGCCCAAAAATATGAGAAAGGCGTTGCCAAAGTTTTGCACCAACATCTCGGATATAACTCTCTTCATACCCGATCTTAGCCGAAATTTCAGTATAGGTTAACCCTTGCCAAGTATAGTGAAAGACTTGTTCTTGAATGTTACTCAGTGGTGGATCACGGAGAATCGTACTCAGTACCGTTAGAGCTTCTGTACTATCCATTTATCATGAAAATTGTGTTACCCCGTATTTTATTTTAATGGACATTTCCCCAAAAACCAACATTTTCCAACAAAATGTCTATTTTGTAAAAAATTTAACATCCTAAGTACCTGGACATAAATTTTGTTCGCCGTAATAAGAAATGTTAACAAGCGTCAAATCCTTACTGTTAAGAGTTCCTTTGTCTTCGCGCTCAAGTTCAATTGGGTTCGACTACTTAGAGAAAATTTAGAACATTATCCAACAGACAAGGAGGAGAGGGATCACTATAGTGAAAGCGTGAGATAGTTTTCTCCTATCTGATCCGAACGATTAAGAATAATTTAGTTCGTTTTAATACTTGCTAACGTCCAAAAGGGTAAACAGTTCATGACTATAAAATTAAATCTCTATTGCTATGCTCGACTCCTAGAAAACAACTACTAATTATCAGGGTTAAAACGATGTGTACTCAAGGCACCTTCACGGATTTTCCTCTACCAACGATTTTTAAGTGGCTCGATCAAGGGCGAAAAACAGGTGTACTATCAATTCACCCCTTAAGCGCTGTCTCATTAGCGCCTTATATAAACTTGCGGTCAAACGTAGTCAATAGAATAGAGGAGACAAGGAAACCAAGTAGATTTCAGAATTATCTCCATCCCCAATCACCAATCCCCAATCACTACATCTGGATTGCTCAAGGTCAAATTGTCGCCGCCGCCAATCGGTGCGATGGAGGGGGTTTGATATCACTGCTGCAGCGTGATCAATGGGTGAGCGATCGCGTCTTAAGCAAATTATTACAGCGTTGCTCCCTGAATCATCAACCCTTGGGGTTATGGCTAAAAAATAACGGAGTCTTGGATAGCGAACAACTCAAACAAATCTTTCATATTCAAATCATCGAGCAAATTGTTCCGATATTTCAACTCAAGGATGCTCAGTTCAAATTTGACTTGAACACTAATCTATCAGCAAAAGAAATGACAGGCTTGAGTATAGCCGCAACCGAAGCCACGATGATGATATCGGGAAAGCTGGAATTTGTTAGTAGGTGATATAGCAGAAGGCGGGGGGAGTAGAGACGTAAGGCGTGGAACTATGGCGAAAAAAAATTCAATTAGAGCTTATTCAAGCCGCATTAGGATCTTAAGTGCGATCGCAAACCCATTTCCACAGGGGATGACTTGGACCTTGATGACAAATCCGACGCACCTGATGCGCCAAGCGCTGTTTTTCGGCGGGTGGAATTCCGAATAGAATATTACGACTCTGCCAAACTAAAACCGCCGCCGTCATCCCAATGCAGAGGGCTAGACCCAAAATAGGCAGACGGTTAAATGCAATACTATACCGTAGACCTGACCAGGTAAAATGCTCTTGCAACAACGATAACTCATAACGCCAACCCCAGAGACTAATCGGAGCGACACTAATCCAAAGGATACCCACAAATAACCAACGACCATAAACCGTGAGTTGATGGAGTCGCTGAATTTTTACTCTTAATCTTGGATCAAGGTGATCTGGACTTGTTTGAGAAGTCTGGGTGTCTGGCGGCTCCATTATTAAGGGCAATTCCAATTACATTTTGTCGGGAAATTCAGCTTCGATAACCTGAGTGGCTTGGGTTTGACCTGTGCGCTCTCTCCAGAATGCTAAGAGGGTACTGGCAACAAAAATACTCGAATACGCACCTGCAATAAATCCCACAATTAGGGCTAGGGCAAAATATTTTAGGGTTTCTCCGCCAAACAAGAAAATAGACACTAAGGAGAGTAGGGTAGTTAAGGTGGTATTAATGGATCGGCTTAGGGTTTGATTAACCGCATCATCAACAATTTGATCAATATGTTGGTCGGGATGCTTGGCAATCACTTCCCGGATGCGATCATAAATAACTACGGTATCGTTAACAGAAAATCCAATAATTGTCAAGAGAGCGACGACAAAAAGGCTATCGACCTCTACACCTTGGACTAAACCCAAAATGGAGAAAATGCCCACAGTGACCAAGACATCGTGAAGTAAAGCAATAAAAGCCAAAAAAGCATAGTCAAACTGAAACCGGAAGGAGAGGTAGACAAGAATACCGGCAAAGGATACGAGTAATGCCAGTAAACCGGATGTAAATAACTGCCGTCCCAGGATGGGACCTACGGTATCAATTTGAGTCGATTCGGGATCAAATGCGCCAATGGTTTCACTGAGAGCTTTGCGTAACTCAGTGCGCTGTTCAACATCCAAGGTTTTGGTACGAATCGTCAAGCCTTGTTGTTGAGCACCGATACGCTGAATCGTACTACTACCCAGATCCTGTTCATTGAGAACCTCACGCACCTGTGCCAGGTCTATGGGTTGGTCGCAGTTACCGGGTACAGTACAATCAAGTTCAACCTGTAGGCGTGTCCCGCCAACAAAATCGAGACCGGGGCGCAGAGGGGCTCCTAGCTGTGCCGTGGAAATCGCCATCGAAACGATACCAGCCAAGATAATTACGGCGGAAATTATCCACCAGAGCGATCGCTGTTTGATTACACTAAATTTGGTCATTTGTCATTTGTCATTTGTCATTCGTCAAATTTTTCCTTGCACCTGGAGCATCTGCGTACCTATGCACCCAATCACCCCCTGCACCTAGGGCATTCTTACTGAGACGATACCAGATTCGGACAAAACAGTTCCGGCTTCTGGCGTACCCCAGGAAATCCTAAAACCAACAACAGCATGAACGTGCGAGTACAGGTAACAGCAGTAAACATACTGATGACAACTCCAATCCCTAGGGTAACGGCAAAGCCCTTGACTAAACCTGACCCTAGCCAAAATAGAGCCGCACAAGCAATCAGAGTAGTTAGGTTCGAGTCTAAAATACTGGAAAATGCTCGATAAAAGCCTGATTCCACAGAGCGATACAGGGTTTTTCCCTCGCGTAATTCTTCTCGCGTCCGTTCAAAAATTAGCACATTCGCATCCACCGCCATCCCAATACTGAGAATAAACCCAGCAATTCCCGGAAGAGTTAAGGTGACACCAATCAGGGCAAATGTGGCTAGGGTGAGTAGGGCGTAGATAGTCAAAGCAACATCAGCAATTAAACCGGGGAGACGATAATAGATTGCCATGAACACCAAGACTAAAATTAAACCGCCAATCGCTGCATAAACGCTGCGTTGAATACTATCTCGTCCCAGGGTAGCGCCCACGGTGCGATTTTCCACAATTTCTACGGGTAACGGTAACGCACCACCTTGAAGTTGAGCGGCTAAGTCACTCGCCCTTTGCACATCAAAATTCCCGGTAATTACAGCACCGCCGCCACTAATACCCGTTTCCGCATATTCTGGACCCACGGTGGGGGCGCTAATCAGGGAGTCATCCAGGAAAATCCCAATACTGCGACCGGTACCCGCCAAGTCTCTAGTCAGTTCAGCAAATCCTTGTCCCCCTGCAGCATCAAATCGGATCGCGACTTCCCAACCATTTCCGGCTTGAGTCGGTTGAGCGCGGGCATATTCCAGGTTTTTCCCGGTCACATTTGTCTTCTCAAACAATTGTGCGATCGCGGCGTCCGAGCGTTCCAAAGCCGCTATATTTTCTGCGATCGCCTCTTGATCACCACCTTCTTCACTCTCCAGTAGAGCGGCTTGCTCTAATAGCAGTTCCTGGCGCACCTTTTCTTCAATCAGAAGCTGTGCTTCTGTACCCGGTAACTGCTTGCGGAAATCAAGTTGTGCGGTTCCCCCTAGCACCCGTTCGGCTTGCTGTGGATCATTCACACCAGGGAGTTGTACCAATATTTGGTCTGAGCCAATGGTTTGGACTTGAGATTCAGAAACACCCAGAGCATTAACTCGACGGTCAACTACACTTTTAACAGCCTCCAACTGATCCGGCGAAATTTCGGGAATCTCCTCTGTGGTTTTCACCTGAATCGTCAGTTGTGCGCCACCCCGCAAATCGAGTCCCTGCTGGAGAGGAATCTTCACCAGCACCACAATTGCCAGAATGATCAGGACTAGAATCAGGGCTACTAACGAACGCTGTCTTTGCATAACTGTGACCCGCCGCAACAAATGCTATCTTAATCTGTTTCTACTCATATCTTGCACCATTTTCAGCAAGCCCCTACATTCCCCAAGAATTCAAGTTCTTGACTTATCCCTTAAGTCCACGCTTTAGTGGAGCGAAATCCATATCCCCTGATGTAGGGTGGGCAAGAGTTACAAATCTTGAAACGCTTATGGTATCGTTTCTTGCTCTTACCCACCGCAAGGTCTTTAGGTTTATCACCAATGCTGTCAGATCTCAATTTTAATTAAATCTGCAGTTCCAGCATCTTTTTTACTCCCTCAGCAATCTGCTGGGGTTGGACAATGGTTAAGCTTTCCAGTGTGCCATTATAGGGAGTGGGGATATCTTGAGATGATAGCCGCAAGACAGGAGCATCCAGTTCATCGAAGAACCGTTCATTGATTGATGCAGTCACCTCCGCCCCAATACCACCAGTTTTCATGCATTCTTCCACAATAATTACCCGATGGGTTTTGCGAATAGACGCGCCAATGGTTTCAAAATCCAAGGGCTTCAGGGAAATCAAGTCAATCACCTCTGGATCAAACCCTTCTTGTTCCAGGGACTTCACCGCCTGGGTGACGTGGTGACGCATCCGTGAGTAGGTAAGAATGGTAACATCTTCGCCCTCTCGGACAATTTCGGCTTTATCCAAAGGTAGTACATACTCCGTCTCTGGCAAATCTTCCTTTAAGTTATAAAGGAGAACATGCTCAAAGAACAAAACCGGATTATCATCCCGAATCGCCGCTTTGAGCAATCCCTTGCCATTGTAAGGAGTTGAGCAGGCGACAATTTTTAAACCCGGAACCGCTTGAAAATAGGCTTCGAGTCGTTGAGAATGTTCCGCCCCAAGCTGACGCCCCACCCCACCGGGTCCGCGAATCACCATGGGAATTTTGAAATTACCGCCAGACGTGTAACGCAGCATCCCAGCATTATTGGCAATTTGGTTAAATGCTAGGAGTAGAAAGCCCATATTCATGCCTTCAATAATCGGTCGCAACCCCGTCATCGCTGCGCCCACGGCTAAACCTGTAAAACTATTTTCGGCAATGGGAGTATCCAGAACCCGCAGTTCACCGTATTTTTTATACAGATCCTTGGTAACTTTGTAGGACCCACCGTAGTGACCCACATCTTCACCGAGAACGAATACCGTGTCATCACGAGCCATTTCTTCATCAATAGCTGCACGCAATGCATTAAAAAAAAGTGTTTCTGCCATCAATACCTCACCAGAAGCGGCAAATGTCATCCTAGCATTGCCAATGCAACAGGGGAAGCTATAGGGCGGGGAGATGGGGAAGATGAGGGAGATGGGGGAGAATTGCCCAAGCACCAATGGCATAAGACCTGAAACTGCTTTTGAATTACCTGTTCCCTCTTCTCTGTTCCCTAACGAATGACGAATGACAAATGAAAACTATTTTACTATAAAAATTAGACTATTTAGGTTTTATTAATTAATAATATTTCATAAAACCAATTAGAATTTTCTATTGATAAGCCAGAGCAATAAATTTTGTTCATTGTCAAAAAGGCAATCAATCATCAGGTTACTCTGCCTCTAGGAATTGTTTTTGAGTAAATTTTCTTAAAAGGGAGCGCAAAACTACAGATTTCTGTATACTGAATGACTGTGTGAGTAAAGGCAGTGCATTTTACAGCAGGACTATATTCAAGATCATGACTTTTTTTGGACTAGTTTGGACAACATCCTGGGTGAGCTGTTTGCTGGCATCCAGCCAAGGTCTATTCAGAGTACCCGATTATATTGCCAATGCTTTGCCTGCTAAAGTTTTATCCGTTGTTAACAGCCCACTCGAACAACCAACACCTCGTGTTTTTTCATCCCCAGTTTATTCAGAAGTCTGGTCTAACAAGTCTCAAGTAACGGCACTTGCCTATTCAGGATTAACTCATGATTTAAGTTTACCATTTCCCCTCGCCCAGACGGCTACGGTTGCGGCTCATCCATTTAGAGATAGCACAGCTCAACCTGTTACCTGTCCAGCCAAGTCAGATTCCCCGGATGATGGGGGTAAATCCAAATCCATCTATCATTCTTCATCAGCTTCAGTAAATTATTCATCTGCCAATCGTCTCTCAAATGCTAGTCTACCCCAGAAAATCTGGAAAATGATCGAGAATTTATTTTCTTGGGGTCAACCCGTTGCCTCAAAAGACAAAATCTCGGCTGAGTCCATAGTTGTCATCAGCTCTCATTCTCAAACAGAACCTCGTGGCAGAAACAAGAGTCAGACAAGAAGGGGAAAACGAGGCTTTTTGCAATATACCCAAAGGAGTAATAAACTAGAACATTCAGCAGAGCAGCAGCAATTCCAGGTTGTGGTTAAAGGACGAGCGATTGCCCAATTGCCGACTCAAAAGCAAGCTGAACAGATGGCGCAAAATCTCACGCTGTTGTTTTGTGAGTCATCGGATGTATCTGAGATAAATTCATCGGTACGAGCCATGCTGTCTGATGGAATACCTGTAGTGAAGGCAGGCGATCGCGTATTATTCAAATTGGACGATATCTTAACTAAAGACTTAGATCAGCATCGAGAACTTCTCGCAATTGAATGGGCAAATAATTTGCGTCTAGCTTTAGGGCAATCACCATTAAGTTTGGCAGACGCCCAAAAGCAGATGTACAACTTAGTCGAAACTCCAAATACCATTGAAGGTGTAGCATCTTGGTACGGACCCTATTTTCATGGTCGGTACACGGCGACTGGAGAAATTTATGATCAGCACGATCTGACGGCGGCTCATCCTACCTTACCTTTTGATACCTATCTGAAGGTCAAAAATTTAGAAAATGGTCATAGTGTGATTGTCCGCATTAATGATCGCGGTCCTTATATTCCGGGTAGAACCCTGGATTTATCTCGACAAGCCGCTCGTTCTATTCAAAGTGAAAAGGTCGGAGTTATCCCCTTTGAAGCTACAGTTATGAAACCACGAGAAAGGATGAGGGAGGGATGAGACAGACAAGGAAGATAGGACGGGTGCGAGTCACATCCCTGGTGAGGTAAGAGACGATAGTCGCGAAAAGAGCCCCTACACTGTCACACGCCATGTCCGACTAGCGAGCGCGTTGGGTCACCAATCAACAAATGACCAATGACCAATCTTTAACTTGGCGTAAATGAAAGTTCAGGACGCCTTGTGATTATTGGATTAATCGGAATAGCGATAATAAACTCTGATCCAACACCCGGTTGAGAACAACAAGTTAACTGACCCCCATGATTTTCTACAATAATTTGATAGCTAATTGATAAACCCAATCCGGTTCCCTTGCCCACGGGTTTGGTAGTATAAAATGGATCAAAAAGTTTTTGGCAGACCTCTTGACTCATCCCCGAACCATTATCAGCAATCCGAATCACAGCATGAGGTATTTTTTGGCAATAACTTGCTCCTGGTTTCTTGATACTAATATCTTGAACCTCCGTGCTAAGTCTGATTTGATGGGGAGTATCTCGACCTGAAGCTTCCAATACATCTACAGCATTCGTGAGCAAATTCATAAATACTTGATTAATCTGCCCAGCATAACAATCGACTGGGGGCAATGTGCCATAGTCTTTAATCACAGTAACTTCGGGATGCTCAACGCTAGGTTTCAGGCGATGTTGCAAAATCAAAAGAGTACTTTCAAGTCCTTCATGAAGATCGGCTGGCTTCATTTCATTTTGGTCAGCCTTGAGAAATTTTTGTAAGGATAAAACCACTTGGCGAATCCGGCTAGATCCCACCTTCATTGAATCCAAGAGTTTTGGCATATCTGCCATCAAGAAATCTAGATCAATTTCTGTGATTCGTTTCTGAATATCGGCTATCGGTTGAGGATAGTGAATACCGTAGAGTTCGACTAACTCCATTAAGTCGTGCAGATAACAGATGGCATAATCGATATTGCCGTAAATAAAACTGACAGGATTATTGATTTCATGGGCAACCCCAGCAACCACTTGCCCTAAACTTGACATTTTTTCTGTGTGAATCAGTTTGGTTTGAGCTTGTTGCAGCTTCTGTAATAAATCAGTGACGTAGTGAGTTTCTTCTGCCAACGCTGCTTCAGTTTGCTGGTGTAGGGAAATCTCTTGTTTGAGCCGCTGATTAATTTGCAACAGTTCAGCCGTTCGTTCGGCGACTCGTTTTTCCAACTCATCATTTGTTCGTTTTAGCGATTCCTGAGCGAGTTTGCGTTCTGTAATATCTCGTGTTACCCTAGCAAAACCACGTAATTGTCCGTCTTCCCCACGTAAGGCAGTAATCACAACATTAGCGAAGAATGTTGAGCCATCCTTACGCATTCGCCAACCTTCTTCTTCAACACGACCTTGCTGTGCGGCTATTTTTAAGGACTTACCGGGTTGTCCTTGGGCGATATCTTCAGGGGTATAAAAACAACGGACATGTTGACCCAGAATTTCTGCGGCGTGATATTGTTTAATTCTTTCAGCGCCAGGATTCCAGCTTACGATATTACCCTCTGGATCGAGCATGATAATGGCATAGTCTTTGACGCCATCGACCAATAAGCGAAACCGCTCTTCGCTTTCCCGGTGTGCGGCTTCAGCTTCCTTGCGCTGGGTATTATCACGAGCAACCGCATATAGTAAGTCCTGATTGGGGCATAGGGTGATGTTCCATGAAAGCCATTTATAGGAGCCATCCTTGCAGCGGTAGCGATTTTCAAAGGAGACAATTTCCTCACAGTCCTTGAGCTTTTGCAGTTGCTTCAAGGTCATTTGCTGATCCTCTGGATGTACCCATTCAATCCAGGGTTGTGCTTGAAATTCCTGGGTACTATATCCCAGGATTCGCTCACACATCGGGTTAACTTGCTGCCAATAGCCATCAGGACTGGCAATGAAAAACAGATCGAGGGTCAGAGTTAAAAATTTGTCTTGATTACCACAAAACGCATGGTTCTTTTGTGTTATATCTCCCTGAGATTTAAGAATAGGGGGTTCTGCTGTTTGGATGATCATCGATTACTTACCTGATTGATGAGACTCAATTGTGCGAGTGAGAGCAACTCGAAATGGTACTACATTTCTTTCATAGCCTAAACCGACTTGGCTGAGTCGCTATATTATCCGGAAAAGCCTAATAACAGCTTGAAGTCTGAAGTCTGTCTGTTTTTTGGCAAAAGCTGTTTTGGTCAGGCAAGCAGATACACCCTTGAGTTATGATAAAGCTTTTGGATTGTTATCGCTAGGTTTATTTTCTCAAATAAGAGACAAAAGACAAATCAAAACTTAGACAATTAGCCAGGGAAGCCAGATGGCTAAACTCAGTAAGCTGAGAAATAGAATGGGTAAAGTAAGAATTAGGCTGAGGCGAATATAGTAAAACCAATGCAGGCGCAAACCTTTACGCGCTAAAATCTTGAACCAAATTAACGTTGATAAACTGCCCAGAGGAGTAATTTTTGCCCCAAGGGTACATCCAATTACATTAGCGTACTCCATTACTTCCCGAATGGCTGGATCACTCCCGGTTGTGTCGGAAATTGCTATGGCGTTCAGCAACACGGTGGGTAAATTTTGAAATAGGTTTGATAGCCCAGTTGCGAGAAAGCCTGTTCCTATTGCTGTCAGGGTTAACCCCCAACTGGAGAGGGTTTCTAGCTGATGGGTGATAGCATGACTCATCCCAAAGTAACCTAAACCTAGGACGAAAAAATACATCAGGACGCTAAACCCGATCAATTGCCAGGGAATGTCATGGTAAACCTTGCCCACAGAAATAGTCGGTGTGGTATTGGAGGGAAACCAACGTCCCGCCAATGCTAGCAGAATCAACGCAGCGATCGCAGGAACGATACAAGTTGGCAGAGAATGTTCTTGGGTCATCCAGTATGCCAGAGGTAGACTGCCTAGGATAACCATACCCCATCGACAAACCAACGGATCACGAATGGCATGGTGTGGTGGTGGGAGGTGAGTTAGATCGTAGGTGCATCGAATGTCACGATGGAAGTAGAACCAGAGGAGCGCTAAACTCGTTGCGATCGCGACCAGTGTTACCGGGGTCATGACCAGCACATAGCGAAAACCAGAAGCCCCCAAGTAGTCTACCGCAAGCAGATTGACCGGATTGCTCACAGGGAACAATAAGCTAGCCGCTTCAGTGATAAAACTAACCGTAAATACAAAAGCGAATGCGGTTTTAGCCCCCAAGCGTAGTAGAACAAGAATCTCCATCACCGGAGCAATCCAGATTAATGCCATACCCACATTGGTCAAAACAATCGTTCCCAATGCTCCCAAAAGTGCGAACAAAAGGAACAGTAGACGCCCTTGACCTATCCCCAGAACCGCTAATTGTAGCACTAACCCTCGCCAAAACCCAGCTTGCTCCAAAATCCGGCACAGAATGAGTAGGGCAATCAACGTTATGGTAGTGTTTCCCACCGTTGCACTAATCGCGAGAACCTCGGGAAAGGACACACCGCTAATCGGGGTAAACATCGTCCCTGTCAATGCACCCAATCCGATTCCCAATCCTTGCAGTTGCCAGATAATCAGGATGAGCGTGAAAAGAAAAATCAATAGTGCCACAAAAAGAAGCCTGTTTGAGCGCAGATAACCCTTTAGCATCAATATTCTATGGTTTGTCGCCCTAATCCTGTCTTAATGTATATCCGTGACGCCACTGAGGCAGATTTGCCTGCGATCGTGGAGATTTACAATTCGGCTGTCCCCAGTCGTATTGCCACCGCCGATCTGGAACCTATCTCGGTTGAAAGCCGTATCGCTTGGTATCAAGAACATACACCAACCAGACACCCCCTTTGGGTCATGGACTGCCATGAACGATCTAATTCTACAGGTCAAATTGCTGGGTGGCTCAGTTTTCAGTCTTTCTTAGTACGCCCAGCCTACCATGCTACAGCTGAACTTAGCGTCTACGTGTCTCCTGATTTCCGGCGTCGAGGGATAGGAGAACAACTGCTGCAACGAGCCATCAAGCACAGTCCCAAGGTAGGACTCAATACTTTAGTTGCCTTAATCTTTGCTCACAACCAACCCAGCCTGCAACTCTTTCAAAAATATGGCTTCCAACGCTGGGGTTATTTACCTCAAATAGCGGATATGGGTTCCATTGAGCGTGACTTGGTAATTATGGGACGTCGAGTCTGTTGATTTATCATTTGTTATTCGTCGTTCGTCATTTGTTGAATGAGGAAATGTAGATACGTGCTTTTGAAGCGTCTGTAGGGGCTGGTTTAAGGACAAACACTAATTGTTTTACCTAACTTTTTGGCAAAACCCGCCCTTATTCAGTTTTAAGTTATAGCAGTCGCCATCCTGTTCCCTGTTCCCTATTGCCTGTTCCCTTTAATTACCTTCTCAACTAAATCAGGATGACGAATTCTGACCCAATCCGGAAATGCTAGGTACGGATCATTAGTTAGCTGACGTTTTAACAGCTCAATGATATCATCTACTTCATTGACCAAATCAAATACAAAAATATTAAATTTCATCGTCTGATTGACATTAAAATCCAGTGCCAAAAAATGTTCAATATCAATATCTTTCCCTAATCCCAAAACAAAAAACTTAATATCTTTATGATCCTCAATTTTGGTACATGCTGAAGAAATACATTGAACAAAGCCCTCTTCGTCATCAAACTGACCATCCGTATAAATAATAAAAAAGGCTCCCTTCCCCTTGGGTTTTCCTTCGGTTAAGTAGGTGTTTACACAATGATTTAAAGTCGGAGAAACAAAGGTTTTGGTTTTGGGTTTATTTTTAACAAACAGCTTCCAAACTTTGGATGCATCGTTAATCAAAATGGGTTGAGGTTTAACTGTTTCCCGGCTAAAAAAGTAAACAGAAACGCAGTTTTCAGCCGGACAACCCTGCTTTATGGCAATTTTTTCATCTGCTTTATTCTCTGATTCAGAATCGACTGACAGAATGGCGGCGATATGTCCTTCAACAACTTCCGCTAGATACTCGTAACGAGTTTGCTTTCCGGTATCTTCATCCTTTCTCACCATAGAACCACTCTGATCAATCAGGATAAAGATATCGCGGTTATTAAGTGGAGAATCGGACACATCCTTAATCGTTAATCTCACTTCACTCGTCACGCAAATTTCCGTCTCCTCGCGTCTGACTATCTTTCGATTATCATCATCTACAAATTCAGATGACACCTGGTGAGTGACACTCAGGGTTTGCCGTGTTACGAGTTCAGGTTGGTATTTAGCAAACAGCGCAATTAACTCTCCTCGTTTAGAACGCCGTTCATCAGGAAACTCATTTTTCAGACCAAATGCTGAACAGAGATTCTCAACGTGTTTTCTCACCGTTGATGTTTCAATATGTAACGATTGAGCGATATCCTGATCCGAAACGCCAGCCAAGAGCAATTTCAGCACCTGCCTGCGTCGTGGTGTTAATCCTTCAAAGGCTTCAGTAAACTGCCAACGGTTCATGCTCGCTGATGCAACTTAGATGGGTTTATATGAACAATGCGCCAACTTAACTTGTCAGACATTAAAACAGGCTATTATATCAAATAACAGGTTGTTTTGCGGCATCAGCGCCGTAATTTTTGTAATTCTTTGAGAAAATACTAAATTTTTCACCAAAATTCCCATTTATGCGCTTTAATTGCATTTAAGCCAGTAATTGTCTGGCAAGCCTAACCCACTAGGATACCCAAAAAGGTTGACTATGACCGTTAAATACCTTACTACATTTGCCATCGCTTCACTTTTGAGTCTGGGATTAGCCACGGGTTGTAGCGCTCCCCCAGAAACGGATGGTAGTACGACTATCGAGGAAACTGAGCCAGCTAACCCTGATAACGCAGCAACTGAAGACGCTGATCCTGCTGCAACCGATAAGGCGGCGGAAAAGGGAGACATGGACAAAGCGACGGAAGACAAGGCAGACATGGAAAAGGCGACTGAAGACAAACCGATGGGTGACGAGACGAGTGAACCTAAGGCTGAGGACTCAACTTCTGAAACCACTCCTTAAGCTTCCGTTACCTACCCTAATTTCGATTTAAAAAATTTTTCTGTTAGTAGGGGCGCACCGACGTCATCCGTGTCAACTTAAGACTTTGTATGACTAGCGCTCAACGTTTAGATCCCCCTAAATCCTTCTTCAAAAGGGGGACTTTGATTAATTTCTGGTTCCCCCCTTAAAAAGGGGGGTAGGGGGGATCTCTTATTAAGGAAGGGTTTCAGCCTTAAGTTGATACCAATGACCGACCTGCGCCCTTTGTTTTGCGTGGTGTCTGTATTTCAGATTCATTACCAAACGTCGGCTGCACAAGTTTCATGAGAATGAGGTAAACTTTTGTTAAGACATTCTCGGAGGAACTTAATATGACGACCCAACTCGGCTTTGGCAAAGTACAACCCAAACAGCACAAAGCAAAAAAAAACAAAGTCAAACGGGTAGCCGCTTCCCGCAAGTATGATGAAATGCAAAAGTCGGGATTACCAGAATTCAATATCTATGTCCGCATTAAAGGAGAGAAAGCCTGGTTACCGGCTGGCTCAATGGCAGTGAATCGCAGCAGTCAAATCAACCAGGCGTTATTTGAGCAAGAAGAGGAGTTACTCAAAGGAATATTTCGGCTGTTCCCCAAACTGCGGAAGCGCCAAAGCGAGTTGGAATATGGTCATCGACTCAAAGAGTTTAAAGACGAACCCATCGTTGTGGCAATTCGTCCCCAAGCAACGCCAGGGAATTTGATTCAATCTACCGTCAGCCAAGTCAAAGAACGCTTCTCATCAGTATTCCAGCGTAAGTAGGTGATTGGAGAAGAGGTGATTGGAGAACCCTTCGTGACCCTCGATAGCATGGGTTTGACCCAACGCGCTTGATAGTGGAACCTGGTGCGTGTGTAGGGGTTCTTTTCACGACTATGGTTTCTTACCTCACAAGGGATGTAACTCGCGCCCGCCCCGACTTGATCCTTCGCTTCGCTAGTTGGACATGGTGCGTGAGTGAATTCCCCCTGCTCCCAGACCAGAATGGTGCATCTCTACATGCTTCCCCTACTGTACTGAAGGATAAACTCAATCCTTGCCTTGTACCATTTAAATTAATCTTAACGATGATAAGGATCACTGACTGAAAAAAATATTCTTGCTAATTATTTAATTTTCGCGCCTCAACGCCTCCCCAGGGAGAGTTCAGGTGTTGGGTTGATACAAGTGTAAAGTTCGCTTGCCTTGTATCACCATTACATGCTGTTTCCGTCTGATTTTGTAACCCGATACGACCCATGATTGCCAACCCAACTGTGACTGAGAATCCATTACTTCGTGGAAAGGGACTACCCCCTTTTGACCAGATTGAGCCAAAACATGTTGTACCTGCGATAACGCAGCTAATAGCTGAACTCCAGCAGGAATTAGCCGCCCTAGAGGAAAAGGTAACACCAACCTGGGATGGTTTAGTGGAACCCCTAGAAGCATTGACAGAACGCCTCAGGTGGAGTTGGGGCATCGTGGGTCACTTGATGGGGGTGAAAAATAGCCCAGAACTGCGTGAGGCTTACGAAACGGTTCAGCCTAAAGTCGTCCAATTCATCAACACACTTAACCAAAGCCAACCCCTCTACAAAGCCTTCAAAACCTTACGGGATGGGGATGAATGGCGCAGTTTAGAGCCAGCCCAAAAGCGGATAGTAGAAGCTGCCATTAAAGATGCTCAACTGTCTGGTGTAGGACTTGAAGGGGAGGTGCGAGAGCGCTTCAACCAAATTCAGATGGAGTTGGCAGAACTATCCACAAAGTTCTCTAACCATGTCCTAGATGCAACCAAGGCATTTAGCATGACCCTAACAAGTCCAGAAGAGGTAGAGGGTTTACCCCCTAGCTTAAAGAGTTTAGCCGCTCAAGCCGCTCGCGCAGCCGGGGAAGAAAAGGCGACTCCGGAGCACGGTCCTTGGCGCATCACCCTGGACTATCCCAGTTACGTCCCTTTCATGCAGCACAGTACCCGTCGGGATTTGCGGGAGAAACTCTATAAAGCCTTTGTTAGTCGCGCCTCCTCCGGAGAGTTGGATAATAGTCCCCTGATTGAGCGAATTTTAGAATTGCGTCAAGAAAAATCCAAGCTGCTAGGGTTTAGAAGTTATGCTGAATTAAGCCTTGCCAGCAAAATGGCACCCAATGTTGAGGCAGTAGAGGGATTACTCGAAGAACTCCGTGGCGCTAGTTACGATGCCGCCGTTAAGGATTTAGAAGCGTTGAAAGCATTTGCGGCGGCTAAAGGCGCACCAGAAGCCAGCGATTTGAAACACTGGGATATCAGTTTTTGGTCAGAACGTCAACGGGAAGAAAAGTTTGCCTTCAGTGCGGAGGAATTACGTCCTTATTTCCCTTTACCTCAAGTACTCGATGGCTTGTTTGCCTTAATTAAGCGGCTATTTGGGGTTACGGTTACGCCTGCGGATGAACCTGCTCCGGTTTGGCATGAGGATGTCCGCTATTTCCAAGTAGCAGATGAGACAGGGGGGGCGATCGCGTTCTTCTATTTAGATCCCTACAGCCGCCCAGCCGAGAAGCGTGGGGGGGCTTGGATGGATGATTGTGTGGGTCGTGCCAAACTGACGGAAGCAGGGAAAACGACAACTCGCTTACCGATAGCCTATTTAATTTGCAATCAAACGCCACCCGTTGATGGTAAACCGAGCCTAATGACCTTTGGTGAAGTCGAGACACTATTCCATGAGTTTGGTCATGGTTTGCAACACATGCTTACCAAAGTGGATTATGCTGGGGCAGCAGGAATTAATAACGTGGAATGGGACGCCGTGGAACTACCCAGTCAGTTTATGGAAAACTGGTGTTATGATCGCCCCACGCTGATGGGAATGGCGAAGCACTACGAAACTGGGGAATCCCTGCCAGAGCATTATTATCAGAAACTTCTGGCAGCCCGTACTTACATGAGTGGTAGTGCTATGCTACGACAATTACACTTTAGTTTAGTCGATATCGAACTACACCACCGCTATCAGCCCGGTGGGGAGGAAAGTCCAGCTAATGTGCGTCACCGTATTGCTAAAACCACCACAGTGTTACAACCCTTACCGGAAGATTCCTTTCTCTGTGCCTTTTCCCACATCTTTGCTGGTGGGTATGCGGCTGGGTATTACAGTTACAAATGGGCAGAAGTTCTTAGTGCGGATGCCTTCGCCGCCTTTGAGGAGGTCGGTTTAGAGAATGAAGCCGCCGTAGCGGATACAGGGAAGCGGTATCGGGATACAGTACTGGCATTAGGTGGTGGTGTGCCGCCGATGGAGGTATTCAAGCAATTCCGGGGACGGGAACCGAGTACGGAACCGTTACTGCGGCATAGTGGATTAGTGACGGCGTCTTGAGGATCTAATCCTGAATTAAAATTAAGATTTTTTAACCCGCGTTAGCCCAGCATTAAGGTGAGGCGGGTTTTGTCTGTGACACGCCAGTAGGGTGTTAAAGCGCTTGCGTAACGCACCATTGCCACTGTATAGGCTTAAGCTGTGTAAATTCTGAGTATTCAATCAAGCCTCGAATTATAATGTTTACGGTACATCATCTTGCAGGTATCCATTACACCTTTCTCTGTTCAAATGTTATCACATAGCTCGCGATCGCTCTGACTCACAGTAGGGTTCGTCTTTATATAATCTTGTACCCGATTCCAGCCACACGCTAGCAAATCCTCCAAATCAAAATTCCAAAACTTGACGATTCCATCAACACTGACAGAGATCAATGTCTGACCATCAGCAGTGAAACTCGCACTCAAAATACAGGTATTGTGTCCTCGAATAACTTGTCTTGCTTGGTTATTGATGCTCCATAATCTCACAGTTTTGTCTCGACTAAACGAAACAATGACCTGACCATCGGGGCTAAATTCCACGCCTAAAATCTTATCTTGATGCCCTTGAAATACTTGCACCTCTGTGCCATCACGATGCCACTAACTTAAGGAGATTGAGGCGAATTGTTCCGACAGTTGCTTTGGACAAAGAAGTTTTTCTCAAACCGTGATAACGAAATGCTTGCATTAACACATACGCCATTGAAGATAGCCACAGGCGGAGTTGATTACTTTGAAAAGTTTGGGTAGAAGTTCGGTCAGCAAATAAGTCCAATTGCTGTTCTTTAATCCGATTCTCCATCTCCCCTCTCGGACAATATTTTTTAGTATAAAGTTGAGAAGGTGTAATTTGAGAAGTAGGTAAAGATGTAACCACATGACGAAGCTCTAACCCTTTACTGCCATAAGAAACTTTAGTAACCACTCTTCTTTGACGACTCCATGACCTTTCAGTTTGATAATAAATAGAGCGAAACCAAGTTGCGTTGGGGACTAACTTTCTCACATCTTCTAAGTCTTCATCTTTAGAAAAAACGCTATCCATTAATTCAAGGACTGGGAATAAATTTTCTTCATATTCATTTTTTGCTTTTTCAATAACATTCATTGCTCGTGACTTTAATTGGCTATTAGTTGCCATTGCTATCAAATAATCTACGCCTTCTTTTTCACAGAAATTCATAATCTCTTCACGAGCATAAGCACTATCGCCTCGCACGATGATATGCGTATCGTGCCATTTCTCTCGAATTAAACCAATGATTCTCTGTAATTCTTCCAACGCTCCTTCGGCTGGGTCTACATTAGAAGGACGTAATAAGAGCCACTAAGAGATGATACCCACAGAAAATATACAAGGGAGCATAGCAAACTCCTTTATAATAAGTATTAAAAAATGCTCTTTCCTGACCACAATGAACTTGGTCATCGGTGACGTCCATGTCTAAAATGATTTGTTGAGGAGGGGTTTGATAAGACTCCAAAAAGATGTCTACAAAGACTTTTTCTATCTCTGAAGGATTTGCTTCAATACGATGATAGCGAGATTCTTGTTGTTGAAGGATTGTTTCCGGGCAATATTCAAGCCGATTCAGGGTACTTTTTCCAGCTAAAAACGCTGATGATGAATCCTTAAAGTTGAGTTTCTCTAAAGCGATCGCTAAAGCCGGGTCATAGCGTAATTGATCATGGTCATTAACATCTTCATAGCCTAAAGCAATGCCATAAACTCTTTGTGCAAGTAGTTGATGAACTGAATAATCTACATAAGCTAAATTTCGATAGTCTTGAAAGCATTTTGCAAATCTTGCTGTGATTTTTAGTCTTTTGTCCAACTCGGCTAACATGACTATTCCGGCATCTGATGTGATTTGACCGCCGTTAAAGTTAGCAATAAGTTCTTTTCCTTTCTTTTTTCCAAAGTTAAGTTTTAGGTCATTAGCTTGATGTAAATTAGCAATCATACAGCAAAACATTTTACCTTCTCTATAACTAAATTATATCAGACTTCATCAGCTTCATTATCAAATTAATTATTAAATTATATTTAAATTAATCAAAAACAGTTAGTTGGCGTAAATTCTCCGCTAATTAATTGTTTTTACTAAAGCCCTATTCCCAA
>NZ_JAVJRX010000107.1:0-4041 GCF_040219735.1 Coleofasciculus sp. G1-WW12-02
GCTCTAGAACCGAAAAGTTAAACAGTTTTAAGGTCACTGAAACAGTGCTTTTTGGACAGTTACCGACCGATAACCTTGGCGAGGCTAACTTTACCCCAGAAATGGGTGAAAACCGGAGGGGCAACCATACCCCTCCACCCCGAAAGGGGAATTCAATATTAGAGGCGGTTAAAACCGCTACCGCGCGTTCATCCCCGGTCTGAAGCTTGCCCTCGAGTGAAGCGAAGGGACACGGGGTTTCCCACAACGGAGGCGTTCTGATGACAACCTACCTGAATAACTGGTTTACCTTATTTTACTTTTTTTGGTTCGGAAGTGGTTCCGGGTAGGTGATGCTGCGTTTAAATTTTGTCAGAACCCGGAACCCGCAAGAAACCGGGTTTTTTTGTTGTCCACTGATTGTATAAAGGAATTCGTCTGATGTTGAATGCTACACTTGCCACTCAATCCGATCGCCCAACTCTGGTTCATCTGTCGAATAGTATCACCTTCGGGGGTGAGGAACTGGTGATAATTGCCGGTCCTTGTACGGTGGAGAGTCAATCGCAGATGGAAACGGTTGCGACTCAATTGCAACGCGCCCCAGTTCAAGGGTTACGCGGCGGTGCTTTCAAACCCCGCACTTCTCCTTACTCGTTCCAAGGATTAGGGATAGAGGGACTAGAGATATTATCTCAGGTGCGATCGCGTCATCAAATTCCTGTGGTGACGGAAGTCATGTCCATTTCCCAAATCGATTTAGTGGCTGCCCATGCTGATATGCTTCAAGTGGGTAGTCGTAATATGCAAAACTTTGATTTACTCAAAGCCTTGGGTGAAGTTAATAAACCGATTCTGCTGAAGCGGGGACTAGCGGCGACTCTAGAAGAATTCGTCATGGCAGCTGAATATATTCTCAGTCATGGGAATTCTCAGGTGGTGCTGTGTGAACGCGGGATTCGTAGTTTCGATACCTATACCCGGAATGTTTTGGATTTAGGGGCAGTTGTGGCACTCAAGCAGATGACCTCATTACCTGTGATTGTAGATCCTTCCCATGCGACGGGCAAACGGGAATTAATTCCCGCCTTAGCGAAAGCGGCTGTCGCAGTGGGTGCGGATGGATTAATCATTGAGTGTCATCCAGAACCGGAAAAATCCGTATCTGATGCCCGTCAAGCGTTATCGTTAGATGATATGGTGCAGTTGGTTCACAACTTACACCCCGTCGCCGCCGCCGTCGGGCGAAAAATTCCAGCCAGTTTAGCTGCTGTGTCAGCTTGATCTGTAATTTTCGCGATCGCGCAAACCAAACAGGGATCTAATTTTTTAGTTGAGTTTTCGGCTAATGCGATCTTCTCATCCCGGAACCCGTTCCGGGATGTTGTCATTTTGTCACCCCTTCAGGCTGGATTCGCTAAACTGCTTTCCGCACAAGGAGTATAACTATTCCCATAACTAGAAAACCAACTCCCCACCAAAGAGAGTTGCCAGGGAAACTCTTGAGCAAGAGGGTTACGATTCCCGAAGTAAAAAGCGACCACCCTATCGTTGTTCTATATTGCATAAATTATAGCTAAGCCTCAAAGATTTAATGAACAGGGATGTACCCTGAGATACTGCTTAGGATAGTCTGGAAATCAGATGACAACCTCCATCAATAGAGATAGAGGGATTGCAACTGCTTCTTTTATTTGACTGTTATATCCACTTGAATTGCCTATCCAGACTAGAACTGCTGCAATTAGCTTTTTTCTCTCAGATTTGACTCAAACACAGCATTCGTCAAGTCAGCACCTCTAAAGCATGTCCCGGAAAAATCTTTAATTTCTTGAACGGCGAGGATCAGGGAGTGCATCGTCAGCCAGAGAAAACTCACCGATAAACAACTCCAGACAACTCCCAAACTTAGCTTTTGCCCACTTAAAAACGCGATCGCACTCGTTCCCACCAGAAATGCAAACCCATACCCCGCTAGAGTTCCCGCCACTGTTATCGCAATGGCGACTAACCGACTTGTGAGTTTGAAACTGACAATCGCTGTGACTATTCCTCCCAACACCGCCCCGACAATGGCAATTTGAGGATTGTTGTCACTCATGCTTCCAGCATAGTGGTCAGTGAACAGTAAACAGTGAACAGTGGTCAGTGAACAGTAAACAGTAAACAGTAAACAGTGAACAGTGATCGATAACTGATAACTGATAACTGATAACTGATAACTGATAACTGATAACTGATAACTGATAACTGATAACTACCTGAATTACCGGGAATTCACGACAGGAATGTGACCATTGACATAGTAGTTTCGGGTTCCTTTAGCATTAAGAGCTTCCCCTAACCGATTCAACGCATGAACGTAAGCGGCGGTTCGTAAGGAAACAGCTAACTCCTTAGAAATTGACCAGATCTGTTGGCTTTCCTCCACAATTTTCTGTTTCAGATGCTCGTTCACTTTTGCCAATGTCCAATAGAGTCCACTGCGGTTCTGCACCCATTCAAAATAGCTCACCGTCACCCCTCCCGCATTGACTAAAATATCGGGAAAGACAAGAATCCCTTTGCTATCTAAAACTTTATCGGCTTCGGAGGTAATCGGACCATTTGCCACTTCAAAGATATATCGGGCGCGGATATCATTGACATTTTCCTGAGTAATTTGATTCTCCAACGCGGCGGGAATCAGAATGTCTACATCTAAGGCTAAGAGTTCCGCATTGGTTAACTGTTCATGTTCAACAATATTGCAAACGGTGTCTTGACAGTAAACCGCTTGCAGGCTTTGACTTGAGGTTTTATACTGACGAATGCTGGGAATATCTAAGCCTTTTTTGGCATAAATTCCGCCTTGAGAATCACTGATGGCGACAACTTTATACCCGGCTTTTGCCAACAATTCTGCCAATACCGCCCCGGCTTTACCAAATCCCTGAATCGCGATTGTGGTATATTGGGGAGTCAGATCCAGTTTAGGCGCTATGGATTCAATCACAAAGTAAGCCCCAGCCGCCGTTGCGCCGTCGCGTCCCACACTTCCACCCATGGTAATGGGTTTACCTGTGACGACACCGGGACTAATTTGACGGCGGATGATACTATATTGATCCATCATCCACCCCATAATCATGGCGTTGGTGTAAACGTCAGGGGCGAGAATATCAACATCGGGTCCGATAAAATCTGCGATCGCGTCAATGTAACCGCGACTGAGGCGTTCGAGTTCTAGTTTGGATAAGGCTTTGGGATTTACTGTCACTCCCCCTTTAGCACCACCGAAGGGTAGATTTAAGACGGCACATTTAAATGTCATCCAAAAGGCGAGGGATTGAACTTCATCCAGGGAAACGTTGGGATGATAGCGTACACCACCTTTTCCGGGTCCCCTGGTGTCATCATATCGCACCCGATACCCTTGTACCATTTGTAATGAGCCATCATCCATGCGAACCGGTATGGACACACTTAGGCTCATTTTGGGATGCTTTAAGCGTGCGATCGCATCCTCAGAAATTAAGACATGTTTCATCGCGGCTTGCAATCTGGTGCCAGCATCGGCTAATAATGAATCAGACATTCCATTGTTCCTCCTATTGGACTATTGGATTGACGACGCGAGAGAATTTCACAGCAAGGCAAATCCCCCCTGGGGTTGGGTTGAACTGGGGAACTCAATCACCAGCGTTAGCCTCAGCATTGCTGGCTTGACGATTGAAGTTCCTGATGATCAGACTCCAGCGCCAGTGGGGTAATTTTTGGTTTGGATTAAGCAAAACTTATATTAGACGCGAGCGATCGCGTTGCCTCTAATCGGTGATTCTGTGGACAAAGGTGGAAAACTCGGCATAACTGTATCCATCCTGTCGGTGAATAGGTTGGCAGTACTTGTGGTTGATAATCTGAAGCTTGCTTTTAGCTGTAGAAATATCAAACTGCCCAGTCGCTCGAACCGTAACACGCCCAACATGAGTACCTACATTTTTGCCTGACCTAACAACAGCTCTCACCATGTCCCCAGTTTGAAACCCGTGAACAACCTTTACCCTTTTTCGGACAGCTAAT
>NZ_JAVJRX010000108.1:0-49875 GCF_040219735.1 Coleofasciculus sp. G1-WW12-02
GTATCTGAGGCACGAATTCCTAACAAAACGAGCAGTACGAATCATCTCATCCAAGATCGCGTACTGCACGTCTGTTCCTCGTAATTTTGCCTCGAATACTAGCATGGCGGGATTAAATCTATGTCGTTAATTTTAACATAGGACACCAGGGATTGTAAAAAGCGAGTACCGAAGAGTACCCGCTTTTTACTGTACACCCCCTCTTCCCTATCTCCCAGCAGGTTTCTGGATTAAAGCACACTGATGTAACTCCCCATTGGGCATCGTTGTACCACTTAAGTTCGCCCCTTCCAGATTTGTCTGACTCAAATTCGCCCCCTGCAAGTTAGCGCCACTGAGATTCGCCTCACTCAAATTCGCTCCCTGCAAGTTAGCATCACGTAAATCTGCCCAACATAAGTTAGCCTGATTTAAATTAATTTGACTCAGGTTCGCCCCTTGTAAGTTTTCTCTGGTAAGATTAACACCGCTTAAATCCAGCCCCGCCAGAGAGACATTAGGTGCAATTAAATAAGCACCGATTTGTTCAGGATCAAACGCTTCAGGAAAACAAGTTTGCCGATTATACAGACTGCTTTGCCAGTTCACTTGCTCCAGATTTGCCTCACTTAAATCAGCCTCAAATAAATAACAGCGACTCAGATTGCTGCGACTGAGATTAGCGCCAATCAATAAAGAACCTCGCAAATCCGCGCCCAATAGGTTAACCTGGCAGAGGTTAGCACCATTGAGATCAGCACCCATCAAGTGGACGAAACTCAGATTAGCACCACTTAAATCCACACCCGTCAACGTGGCAAAACTCAAATTTGCCGCCACTAAATTCGCTCCCATCAAATCAGCACCACTCAAGTCAGCGCCTCGCAGATTTGCTCCTTGCAAGTCAACACCCTGCAAATTGGCATTGTGCAGGGTAGCACGACTCAAGTTTGCTTGGACTAATTTAGTTTGACTCAGGTTGGCATAAGTCAAATCTACCGCTCTCAGAGTGGCGCCCATCAGGTTGACTCCATTTACGTCGATGAGAAAAAAATCCCGTTCGCCTGCGTTGTATCTGCTCAATAGTTCATCAGGGTTCATCTGCATCTACCTTTATTTATTTTTGGCTAACCCTTAGCCGTCTCGTTGCTGAGTTTGTACCGTCAATACCAATCTTTTCTCTACCAACACTTGAAAGGCTGAGTAGAGATCTTTATGTCGGTATTAATCTATGGGATGCTTTGGTGGCATTAATGGCAACTTGACCGACTTGAGTCATGACTTGACGTAGATGCCCTGACCTGATTTATTTTATCGACAGATTAATCATAGTATCAATTTTCAGATTAGGAACAAAAATGGGTTCATTTTGTTACTTATTTTTGGGTGATGGGAATATGTCCAGGTTGAATCGTAACCCGCTCAAACGGAATCCCAATTTGAGTCAGTAACAAACGTACCTTATAGCAGTTTCCGGACAGTAAAAAATCGTATAGTTTCATCAGCGGAGATTCGACAGCGCAGGAACGCTTGATAAAATAACACTTGAACTTGATAAAACTGTTCATCACGAACATTATATAAAAATATAACAAAACCTTAAACAATCAGGTTTAAGAGTTGTTAAAAGCTATTGAATGGTGATTTAATTCAGGTACAATTTTCCCTTTACTAAGAATTGCGAATTCGAGCAGTGAGATGACAACCACAAAAGCCTTGCAATTTATGCGGAGAACCGCAGAAGATGAACAGCTACAGCAACACCTAGGGGAAGTGCTAGGGGTTGGCGATGGCGATATCAGTAGTCAGTTTGAACTGGATCAGGCAGAAGCCGAAGCCTTAAGGGGCGATCGCGCCCCCTTAGTCGTCAAGTTAGCGTCCCAGCAGGGGTTTGATTTTTCTGTTGACGATTTAAGAACCGTCGTTGATGCGTTTGGGCGATATCAGTTAGGAGAACTGTCTGAAGCAGAGTTCTCGCAACGCATTGGATTATCCAACCTCGATCAAGGAACAAAAGAGAGTATTCCCTCGATTAAAAAGACATTAGAATTTGTCTATCGGGGAACTCGCTATCAACGAATTAATGGGAAACTTGTCCCGGTGATCCAACCCACTAATTCTACGCCCAGTGTGCTGCAATTTATGCAAAAGACATCGGAAGATCAGGGCTTAAAGCAACAATTAGCCACCCTATTGGGCGTTGGCGATGGGGATATCAGTAGTCAAATGGAACTCGATGTCCAAGAAGCCGAAGCCTTAAGGGGCGATCGCGCCCCCTTAGTGGTCAAGTTTGCCGCCCAACAAGGGTTAAACTTTTCCGTTGAAGACTTAAGAACTACGGTTGATGCGTTTCAACAGTATCAATCAGGCGAAATATCGGCTAACGATTTCTCAAAGATTATTTGTGTATCCAAGCTAGACCAGGGGACAAAAGAAAGTATCTCCTCAATTACCCAGACATTAGACTATGTCTATCGGGGGACTCGTTATAAACGCATTAATGGCAAGCTAGTCCCCGTAAACGAATCGGTGAATTCTACACCCAATGTCCTGCAATTTATGCAGAAAACGGCTTCCGATCCCGAAGTCAAACAAAAATTAGGAGCATTATTGGGAGTCGGTGACGGCGATATTAGTAACCATTCCGAATTGGATCAGCAAGAAGCCGCTGCGTTAATCGGCGATCGCGCCCCGTTAGTGGTGAAATTTGCGGCTCAATATGGGTTTGACTTTTCCCTTGAACAACTCACAACGGTTGTTGATGCCTTTGTGCGATATAAATCCAATGAACTATCCGATCAAGACTTAGCTAAAATTCTGGGATTTTCTGATCAAGGGACACCAGCAAGTTTACCCTCAATTAAACAAACTCTAGAGTTTGTCTATCGCGGAACTCGTTACCACAAAATTAATGGACAATTGGTTCCCGTGGAAAAACCAGCAACGACTGTTCCCAAAGTGTTACAGTTTATGCAGAAAACCGCCGAAGATAAACAATTCCAACAACAACTGGGAACATTACTCGGTGTGGGCGATGGAGACATTAGTAGTTATTCAGAACTCGACGCCGCAGAAGCACAAGCCCTCACGAATAATGCCCCGGTGGTGGTGGAGTTTGCCGCCAAGCAGGGTTTTGAGTTTTCCAAAGAGGATTTAATTCGGGTTGTTGATGCGTTTGCACAGTATCAGTCGGGTGAATTATCTGAGAAGGAGTTCTCCAAAATTATTGGCTTTTCCAGTCAAGGAACGAAAGAAAGTTTTCCTACCCTCAAAAAGCTCGTCAGTTTTCTATCGGGTGGTGCGGGTTCCCATAACTAATACAAAAAAGTGCAAGAGTAATAGGTAAAGGGAGTGTGTTTTTACCCCTTCTCCCTTAACCGAATAGTATTGGATGTAGAGGCGGGTTTTACTACTATTGTTTCGGTTGCACCCCAATGCAACTAAACCCGCCCCTGTCCACCCACTAGGTGGGTTTTAAATCGATTGGTATAAACAACAAACCTCGTTGCCCAGAAAAGCCAAGAAAACTCCCCCATCACCCCATTATTTGATTCATCACAGATTCAAATCCGTCACCGCACCCACACTACTAGACGCCACTAATTTGGCATACTTCGCCAGCACTCCTGTGGTATACCGAGGTTTGGGCGGTTGCCAATTGGCGCGGCGTCGTTGCAGTTCCTGATCGGATATATTAAGTTGTAACAATCGCGCCGGGGAATCAATCGTAATCGAATCCCCTTCTTCGACTAACGCGATCGCACCCCCAACAGCGGCTTCTGGGGCAACATGACCGACTACCATACCATAAGTGCCACCGGAAAAGCGACCATCGGTAATTAATCCGACACAATCCCCTAACCCCGCACCAATAATTGCCGATGTTGGCGCTAGCATTTCCCGCATTCCCGGACCCCCTTTTGGTCCCTCATAACGCACCACAATCACATCACCGGCTTTAATCTTACCCGCCAAAATCGCATCCAGACAATCTTCCTCAGATTCAAAGACTCGCGCAGGACCGGTGATTTGGGGGGTTTTCACTCCGGTAATCTTCGCCACGGCGCCTTCGGTT
This sequence comes from Coleofasciculus sp. G1-WW12-02, assembly GCF_040219735.1. Classification (NCBI taxonomy): domain Bacteria; kingdom Bacillati; phylum Cyanobacteriota; class Cyanophyceae; order Coleofasciculales; family Coleofasciculaceae; genus Coleofasciculus; species Coleofasciculus sp. G1-WW12-02. The sequence goes on from NZ_JAVJRX010000108.1 coordinate 4,055, forward strand.
GCCAAATTTCCTTTTAAAATGGCTAAATGTCCTTGGCTATAGATAGGATTATCCCAGGGACGAATTACATCCTGATCCCTTCGCGGTTCGTCGGGCACCTCGGCTAATACTTCCTCTAGGGTTTTCCCGGTAATAGTTAATGCATCACCGTGTAACAAATCATGAACCAGGAGCATTTTCATCACTTGCGGAATGCCCCCAGCTTGGTGTAAATTTGTGGCGACATATCTGCCACTGGGTTTAAGATCACACAGAACCGGAACTCTGGCGCGAATGGTTTCAAAGTCATCCAGGGATAACTCCACGCCAATCGCACGCGCAATTGCCAATAAATGCAGTACCGCATTCGTTGATCCGCCAACTGCCATAATTACAGAAATGGCATTTTCAAAGGCTTGGCGGGTTAATATCTGTTTGGGTAGAATCTGCTGACGAATCGCTTCAACCAGAATATAGGCAGATTTTTCTGCACTGTCGGCTTTTTCGGCATCTTCGGCTGCCATCGTCGAGGAATAGGGTAAACTCATCCCCATGGCTTCAAATGCCGAAGACATGGTGTTGGCGGTGAACATCCCCCCACAGGAACCAGCACCGGGACAAGCATGGCGTTCTACTGCAAGCAGTTGTTCTTCAGTAATCTTACCCGCACTATGTTGTCCTACCGCTTCAAATGCGCTGACAACCGTTAAATCTTGTCCATCCAGATGTCCGGGTTTAATCGTCCCCCCATAGACAAAGATAGCGGGGATATTCAGACGCGCGATCGCAATCATTGCCCCTGGCATATTCTTATCACAGCCACCAATTGCCAGCACCCCATCCATACTTTGACCATTACAGACGGTTTCAATGGAGTCAGCAATCACTTCCCGTGACACCAGGGAATATTTCATCCCCTCGGTTCCCATGGAGATCCCATCGCTAATGGTAATTGTGCCAAATACTTGCGGCATCGCCCCAGCTTGTTTTAATCCGGCTTCTGCCCTTAGCGCTAAATCATTGATGCCCATATTACAGGGCGTGATTGTACTATATCCATTGGCTAACCCGACAATCGGCTTCGTAAAATCGCGATCGCTAAAACCGACAGCACGCAGCATAGCACGATTTGGCGATCGCTGAACGCCTTGGGTAACGACTTGACTTCTTACGTTGTCTGGCATTGGCTTACTTTCCTTCGTCATTTGTCATTTGTCAAAGAAGAGGGAACAGGGAAAACGGACCAGGGAACGGGCAATGGAAAAGCGTCTGTAGGGGCGGGTTTTACTACTATCATTTCTTGCCTCACCCAGATGCGAGTAAACCCGCCCCGACTGAGTTCCAAACGTAGCCGACTACGTCTCTACACACCCCATCACCCCATCACCCCATTTCCTACCCTGCTACAGGACAATTTCTTCATTATCACTCACGGACTCACCAATCATGAATTCCTTAAGGTAAACTTGATGCTTTAATCGCCTTTGATGCACATCTACCTAGGCAATCACAATACAATTATGGATGCCGATGAACTGCTGAAACGATATGCAGCAGGGGAACGGGACTTCAGAAAAGTTAATCTTAGGGGCGCCTCCCTGATTGGCGTTGATCTGACTCAAGCCAACCTGCGAGGAGCAGACTTAAGCCAAAGCAATCTCACGGGGGCGTTTCTCAAACTGGTCAACTTTCGAGAAGCGAATCTCAATCAAGCTACGCTACAGGGAACGGATTTGAGCGCCGCTAACCTCATTTCCAGTAACTTGAGCCAAGCCAATTTTAGTGAAGCCAATTTAATCAATGCTAATTTGCGAGCCTCTACTTTGAATGGTGCTAATCTGAATCGTGCCAATCTGTCGGAAACAATTCTGAGTGAGGCGATACTCCGGGATGCTAACTTAAATCAGGCAAAATTGATAGACGCTTCACTCAGCCGCACGAATCTTTCTTGTGCGACGTTAATGGGTGCCAATTTAGAAAAGGCGAATTTTACGAATGCCATTCTCCTAGAGACAAACTTAAAAGAGGCAAATCTGAGCAAAGCCCTTTTACATAGTGCTAACTTTACCCGGGCAAACCTAACTCAGGCAAATTTAAGTCGGGCGATTCTTAATGGCACAAACTTGACCCAAGCGATACTCATAGAGGCTAACTTAAGAGGGGCGAATATCAGTTGGACAACCCTACGCGGCGCTAATCTCAGCAAGGCAAATTTATATCGAGCTAAACTGTGTTGGTCTAATTTAACGGATGCAATTTTACTAGAAACTGTTTTGCTTGATGCCAATATGGATCAGGTTAACTTGCGCGGTGCGACGTTAACGGGTGCTATATTACCTGATGGATTAAATTATGAGTAATTTGCTCTTTTGCCTTTTGCCTTTTGCCTATTACTGGTATACTATCAATGATTGCGATCAAAACCTGGAAACGATTTGGACTATTTGCCCTATTGGGATGGCTGTTGAGTTGGCTGGTAAGCTGTAGCCCCGCCCCGACACCCTCGGCGTCTGGAGAATTAGAGTTCTGGACGATGCAGCTTCAGCCTCAGTTTACGGAGTATTTTAACCAAGCGATCGCGGATTTTGAAGCCGATAACCCAGAGGTTAAAGTACGGTGGGTGGATGTCCCTTGGGCAGAAATGGAGCGTAAAATCTTAACGGCTGTATCGGCAAAAACGGCACCGGATGTGGTTAACTTAAATCCTAGCTTTGCCTCCCAGCTTGCCACTCGTAATGCTTGGTTAGACTTAGAGGGAAAAATTCCTGATGAAATTCGGCAGCAATATTTACCCAAAATCTGGCAAGCGAGTACAATTGATAATCAAAGTTTTGGCATTCCTTGGTATCTGACTACACGGGTGACGATTTACAATCAGGATTTACTTAAACAAGCCGGAATTAGTCAACCGCCAACAACTTATGCTGAACTGGCAGAGGTGGCTCAGCAAGTGAAAGATAAGACGGGGAAATATGCCTTTTTTGTTACCTTTGTCCCCAATGATTCCAGTGAAGTGTTGGAATCTTTTGTGCAGATGGGTGTGCAGTTAGTTGATGAGGAAGGAAAGGCGGCGTTTAATACGCCAGAAGGAAAGGCGGCGTTTAAGTATTGGGTAGATTTGTATCAAAAAGGACTCTTACCGCGAGAAGTTCTCACCCAAGGACATCGGAATGCGATTGAATTATATCAAGGGGGGGAAACGGCTTTGCTGGCGTCGGGGGCGGAATTTTTAAAGACAATTGAAACGAATGCGCCGGATATTGCTAAAGTATCGGCGACATCTCCTCAAATTACCGGAAAAACTGGGAAAAAGAATGTGGCGGTGATGAATTTAGTGATTCCACGGGATACGAACAATCCAGAGGAAGCTTTAAACTTTGCTCTATTTGTGACTAATACCGAGAATCAGTTGGCTTTTGCTCAAGCGGCAAATGTTTTACCGTCAACCATTGAAGCAGTGGAACAGTATCAAGCTCAATTGTCAAGTAATCCGAATGCTTCCCCGGTGGAACAAGCACGGGCGATTAGTGCTAGTCAGTTGACAGAGGCGGAGGTATTAGTACCGGCGATGAAGGATTTAAATAAGTTACAAGCCGCGATTTATGAGAATTTACAGGCGGCGATGTTAGGCGAAAAGGAGGTAGAAGAAGCTGTAGCTGATGCAGCCCAGATGTGGGATAGTTTGTAGTTTGTATGTAGTAAGGGCTTTAGCCCTTCATCACTTCAACGCAGGAACTAACCTCAAAATTATACCGGCTTTCGACAGCGCAACTACGAACCAAGAAAATAACCCACCAGATAAAGAGAACCGCACAGGACAATGGTAGAATCAGAAGCGGTGGCTGTCGCCGCTTGCAGTCCAGCCTCTAAGTTAGGATAGGTGTGACAATCGGCAAGATTAGGACAAACCGATCGCGCGATCGCAGCTAGTTCTTCTGGCTCGGCTGAGCTATGATCAGGCACGGGGACAAGGTAGAGGCGATCGCGCGATCGCAGTAATGCCCGGAAAATCCCCTCATGCTCTTTGGTTGAGAGTATCCCCATTACCCAGGTTACAGGGGTATGTAGCCTATCCACATACTCACGCAAACCTGTCGCCGCAGCGGGGTTATGGGCGCCATCTACTAGCAGGGGATGATTATGCCATTTTGTCCATTGTAAGCGTCCTAACCATTGCGTCTTTGCCATCCCGGAAACAATAGCAGCATCAGGGATATGCCAGCCTTGGTGAATCAGGGATTGACAAGTCGCGATCGCCACAGCAGAATTCGTTAGCTGAATCTCCCCCAGCAAGGGTAATGGATAGGTTATCCCCTGATAATTTGCCCATCTTCCTGAATGGGTGATGGGGGATTGGGCGAAGCATTCGCGTTGGGATGTTGGCAGAAAACCGAGATATTTAGGCGCGAATGCTTCGCCCCTACCAATTATCTCCCCCACCTCCGCCGCCGCTTCTACCCAGGTTACCGGACAATTTAACTGCTCGATGCGAGATTGAACAACGGCTTTGGCTTCTGGGGGAAGGGGGGCGATAATCGCCGGACAATTCGATTTCAGGATACCCGCTTTCTCGGTAGCGATTTGGCTCAGCGTCGAACCCAAAACCTGCCAATGTTCGCGGCTAATCGAAGTAATAATTGTCGCCAAGGGATGATCACAAACATTGGTTGCATCCAAGCGCCCCCCTAACCCCACTTCAATCACTGCAATATCCACTTGTTCCTGAGCAAAATATAACCAAGCCGCCGCCGTAATCACTTCAAACTGCGTCGGGGAATCTTCCGTATCTGGGGGAATCGCCGCTTGAACTTGTTCCAGCAATTTTACCAGTTCTGCAGTAGAAATGGGGTGTTGATTGATACAGATTCGTTCTGTCCAATCGATTAAATGAGGAGATGTATAGCGTCCAACCCGATAACCCGCTTCACTGAGAACCGAGGAAAGATAGGCGCAGACGGAACCTTTCCCATTGCTTCCCGCCACATGAATGATGGGAACACGCTGATGGGGATTACCCAAAGCCTCCAGGAGTCGCTGGATGCGTTCTAAACCCAGGTGAACACCAAAGCGTTGATAGGGTTGCAGCAGAGAATTTATATTAATATCCATACACCAAACTCGTAGGGGCGCACCGACGTGCGCCCTTGTCAACTTAAGCTAAACCCCTCACCCCCAGCCCCTCTCTATCCCCCCTAGCCCCCCTTTGAAAGGGGGGGAAATTTGAAAGGGGGGGAAATGAGGAGGGTAGGGGGACGGAAGGGGGATTAATAACAATATTTACCATCTTGAGGTGTTGGATTCTCCTTCGCCATTCGTAATGTTCCCAAAAGGGTAGAAACAAATACACAACGTTTGGTTTTCCCTCCCTGCTTCGTGGTCAACGTTAACCGCCCGAAGGGAGGTGTCACATGACCTTTGAAGTTAAATTCAACCTTATACACGCCATCACTAAATTTTAGAGTAGTCTCGTCATCTATGCGAATATTGGGGTCAAGACTCTGCCAATGGGCTGTCGCTGGCGTAACCGTTTCAGGATGAACCGCCCACTGTACAATCTGATCCTGTTCCCGAAAGCTAGCTTGCCAATCCACTTTCTGTAGCTTAGCGTTACTTTTCGCCGCTTGCATCGCTTGGTAAACTTCGTATTGCGCTGTATTTAAACGCTGTCTATTCGTAAAGTGTAGCCAAGCGGGGGCGGCGATCGCACCCAATATCCCAATCATGAAAACGACTATCGTTACCTCCATTAATGTATATCCCGCCGTGGCGTTAGGTTTGGCGTTTATTAATTGATTGTTATTCAACATTTCAGTTACCCTGAGCCCATCAATGTGTCATGTATCAGGAGTGTCAGGCTGTGCATGTAGTCACCCATTTTTATGAGCTAATCCCTAAACCCACAATCAATGAGTCAAACCGGTTACTATCTGCAACTTAAGCAGTTCCAGGTTACAAAACTATCCGTCAAGAGAGCATTTTACTCCCTAAACGCATCAATAATCGGCTACAACTCTCTAAAAATTGGATGCTCCTCTGGCAACTCCTTTTTGATATTTTGCGACAAGAGTTTTTTGATGAACAGGGGAATGTTAGAAATGTTTATTTAATAAATCCTTACGTCTTAAAAATTAATAGGACTTCACAAATTAACGGATCTTGGAGGTAATATCAACTTTGATTAATCACTGCTGACAATTGTCTCCTTGTTCCAGTGCCATTGAGCCAATGATTGTTTTGACGACGACGCAGCGAGCTGTAGACTCAATGGGGTCACCATTAGATTTGGGTACGGCTACGGTAATACTAATACCATCACCAATATCTGGATCTTGACCATCAACAGTCCCTAGATTACCTTGGTAATCAAAAGTGATTGTTCTTGCCGTCGTAAAACTACAATCAGAATTGTTTGCTTTTTTATTAGCTCTACTGCTATCAATATTGGAGCAGAGAGTAACCTGTTCGGGTTTGATGTCTAACCCTTGACTTAAAGGTTTCCAAGTGTTGCTATTGTTGGCTAGATTAATCGCTTGACCTGCTCGATCTTCTGTCGGGTAAACAGCCACTTGGGGAAGTGTTCCAGCCGGGTTTCTAAAACTAACGCTATAACTCAGTTGTGTCCGCTTCGCTTCCCGTTGAGCCTCCTGTAGAGCACTCCATACCCCATCATTCACTTTCGCTACCCGTTGACGATTGACAAAAGCTAGCCAACCCGGAGCGGCAATAGCGGATAGAATAGCGATCATCAGCACAACCACAATCAGTTCCAGAAGACTGAATCCGGCTTCACCTTGGGTTGAGTCTTTCGGGTGCATGTCAACTTTGTAGGTTGGGTTGAGGAACGAAACCCAACTTATCCGGTTAGCTGGAATATTGCCTGTAAACCTGACATGATCCCAGTCTTCCCGCCTAGGGGGTTGAGTTTGACCCATGGCTTGTTTTGAGCGACTTTTTAATAAGGTTGATTTATTCATAATCTATCTTTCTTTTTTCATTGATCATTTGAAAGTACAGTTTTTAGCAATAACCAATGACGGGTAAGGGATACTCTTTATACAATAGCTATTCGATAGATCCTACCCCCTCCACTGTAATCGTTGACTTGGGGAAGTAGGGAGAATCTTTATCATATTCTGCCTTATTTTGAATTCTGGCGAGGGCATTGCCTCGCACATAGACGTGAGCCAGTGTCCTTTCTGTGTCTACACAAGCGAAGAAGCTGGTTAATGCCGCATTTGAAGGGAGAGTCTTTAACTGTTCTGGCGTTTTGGGATCTTGTTCATTTCGTTCCTTTAGTATATCAGTCGTCAATCCCAGAGGCGATAGGCAATAATTATTGTCTAGAAAACGCTGCTCAAGATCTCTGTTTCCCGTAGTTTGGTCAATGTAATCCACTAATACCGTCGGCGCCTCATCAATACTGCCCTCCCACGCATTCATTGCCTGTTCAAGGGACTTACCTCCCCCTAGCTCAAACAACTCAAATCCATCATCCTTTGGAACTTTATAAATATCAGAATCATTAGGGTCTCTAATTCCGTCATGAGTTTCAAACCGAGCAATTCTGGCTGCGTTTGACCACTGCTCGTTATCTTCACCTTCAATCAGGGAATAGACAACGAGTGAATAGACAAAGTAATCATTACATTCCCTTTCCTCGTCAGCTTTGTTAGCGGTACAAAGATCACCTGTTACTTCAAACTTTTTATCAACAGCCCTCGGTAATCTTTTCCGCAGCCAAAATGCTAAGAGCGGCTCACCTTTTATATCAATATTATCGGCAATTCCGTCTTCACCTGTTCCATGAAGACCCTTACCATCATAAATGTAAACGGCTTGCTCTAAATCGCGAGCGATGTAGTCAAGGGCAGATTGCAGTTCCTGTTCTGTCGCCGATTTGGCTTGTTCTCGGCGATCTGTGGCGAGGATGTTGATCATGAATCCGAGTAGGGGCGTGATCACCAAAGCGGCTAAAATAACCGCAACGAGGAGTTCAATCAGTGTAAACCCCTTGGCTTTTTGGGCTGACCCTGAGCCTTTCCGCTGAGATTTGAAGATTGATTGAATTGCCTCTCTCATGACCTCTTACTCCGTAAACGTTACTCAAAACACTGGCTTTTTTTTGTGTTGAGTTTTGAACTTGTTCTCTGTGCTGAGTTATACTAGCAACCACCGATACCTACATTGTCGCAAATGTCTCTATATTCAGGCAGATTATCTTCCCCGACAGCAACCTCGGTTGACATGATCACTAAGGGGGCTTGAGTTGAGCTTAAGCCAGTTCCCCCGGTAAAACTGGATTGGGTTGCATCTTTCTCAAATCCTTGGGTAAAGTCAGAAGTAAACGCATCAGCCCGGTACACCCGCACCCCTAGTTTGTAACTCCGATAAATCCGATTGGGCTCTCCACCTTGAGTGGGAATTTTGCCGAATGCCTGAATGATGAAGTCTTGAAAGCTATTGCACTGATCATCTCCATCCCCATCTACACAGTAGAATACAGCGTTGTTTTGGGTGGGTTGGGTACAGTATTGATTATCGGAGCAATTGGGAGCTGCTTTAGTTGGAGCAGGAACCTGATTCAGGTCGTCCCCTGGAGTACTTGCTAAATCCTCTGTAATCGCGTCATGAGTTCCTTCTGCATCCCCAGCATCCGTCGGTCCAAAGGGAATCGCTCCGGTTCTCACCCCATCCAGATAGGAGCTGGCGGCTTGAGTGGCTTGTTCCACCCGTCTGGCTTGAACCCGTGTGGCAACTGACAGCGTGATTACAGGTGCCAACCCAATCATCAGAATCGTTACCACAATAATCGCCACTAACGATTCGATGATAGTAAAACCCGACTCACTTCCTTGGGGGGATTTCTCCCCCTGGCGGGGGTGATGATTACCGACAGGAGCCTTGAAGGAAGAATTCAAGGTAACTGGCTGGCGAGACGTCAGTTGCTCGAAGGCAAATGATATCGGGGAATATCCGCGATTCAATTGCCTTGGATTTTGTTGCATCTGCTTGGGCTTGTTCATGGTTTAATCTGCTGCTGGTTCAAGCCTTGGGTTTTTTTACCAGGGACAACTGGGGCGTTCCTTCTCACTGACCGCGATATTGTTGCCATCTACTGTTTGGGCGCACAATAACGCTTGTAACCATGGGTCATTGCGGGATACTTCCCGGTAGAACTCATCCGGACTGCCGGTGGGGGGTGTGGTGAATTGGCTACTGAATAGGTCAGGGAGCTGACTCAGTAAGCCGACATCATACCCAAATTGCCGATCTGCGGCTTGGTAGGAGGGGAGACGTCCCTGAGCGTTATTGGTGGAGTATCTTTGGGTGTACTTGAATGGACTGTTTTGACTTTGCCAGAATGTGCCAGTCTCTAAAAACGGTTGGAACGGACCAGTGGCATAGCTACTCCGGTCTAATTGCATGAGAGAACCGCTAATCGAGAGGGTTTGGCTATCCCAGTTTTCCAAGAGGCGGGCTAAGCTAGCCGCACCACCATCGGGTTCGCCTTCCCGCGCTGGGGTGTTTCCGGTAGCGCTGATTAGGTTAAAGGTGCTGGGAGTGGCTTTCTGGTGCCAGTTCGTTTGCTCTACCTCAGCGTTAAAGTCCCCACCGGGTTGGATAGCGCCGCCAGTTGTTTTAGGGATTTGCAGTTGTAATACGGGGACGGTTATGGGTTCGTCTTGGGCGGTCATGCCGTAGATTTTGACATTCGATCCGGCGGGGGGAACAGTTGTGATGTCATTGAAGCCGAGGAAGCGACCTCCGCTGATTTCTACATAGTCGTTGAATGTGATGTTATTCGACTCATTAGCATCGCTAATAAAGTTACCCGCTAGTTTATGCGGCGATGCTGGATCTGCTTGCTCAAATGTCAGAGCTCCCCCTTTCACAAACCAGTATACGTTGTTGGGGTCAACTCCACCTTCTAGTTTGAGCTCAACGCCATTACCACCTCCTCCAATTCCAAATTGAAGACCAGTAGTATTTCTCAGGACAAATATCGATTCTGGTGTACCCTCAAGCGTAATCGTCACACCGTAGTTAAAAGTGTTTACCGGGTTGTCATAGACATTAACCGACTTTTGCGGGTTTTTAGAAGCAGGGTCTTCAGAGAGTTTTGCTTCCAGTTTTCCCCCAGTTGGTTTTAGAGTTCCTGTGGGTATCACAATTGCATCCCCAGCAGTAGCCGGGTCGAAATCGGCAGACATCAGATTTATCAACCTCATCCTGGGTAGAAAGGAATCAGCAGGGCATGCTCCAGTTTGGTATTCACCCGGTTGATCAATTACATTGGTTTCGGAGAATCTCACTTTCAAGCACAATGGATATTTAGCAATCGGGTTGTTACCCATATTGAGTCTTGCTAAGGTATCCCGAATCGTTCCATACTCCGGATCTTCTGGTGCTTTAGGCACGAACAGTTTATTGTTTGCCCCATCCTTGACATACTTCACTTGGGCATCCCCGGCTTTATCAAGCACCCATGCATAGTTTGTTGCATCAGTTTCGTAGTAAATTGGTCGGTCAACCCGATACACACGGCTGGTGAAGGGGCTAGTAGTGCTTTCTGTGGTTCGGAACCAAAGGGTGTTCTGGGTAGTGCGGTTGGGTACATTTACGTTTGGCGCCACACCCCCATACACACAGCCATTGAGCTCAGGGGCGTTACCTGTATTATCTAGGGGACAGCCGACGCCAATGGGTCGCACAGTATTTTTACTGTTAACGGCATCGTTCAGAATTAAGGTATGGTTGGCAGTCCGGGCAAAGGCAATGCGGCGCGGGAAGCGTCGGTCTGATGGCATCAACGCGAATCTGGCGGTTGTACCGGCACCCAGACGCTCTCGACGAGTTGGACTCAGAGCCGTCCAGTCGCCCGGTGCAGTACCTATACCACTGACAGTTCCGAGTTGATCGATACGGACATTTTTCTCATCCTTCGTGGGATCGGCATCTACCGTCAACACACCATTCCCATCACGGTCATATCCCACAACCCAGTCATCCGCCGTACAAGCAGAAACCGGTAACTTGCGGCAGATTTCCATCACATATTCCCCAGCTCCATCGAATCGTCGCTGAACGGGAGTGACAAAGTTATTGAAATAGGAGCTGCCAATGTAATTGCTACTGTTACCCCCTTGAGAGTAATCCTTTTCTCTGGGAGTCTTGGCATTAATCGTTATCCCCCCACTGCTAAATCCATTGGTGACAAAGTTGTTGGCAAAGAAGCCATTTTTCAACCGATTGGTGATAAAGCTCTGATTGACAACATGATTATTTCTCAGGTCGTAATCCCCTTCATCGCGGAAGCCAAATCGGAAATCCCTCGACAGCAAGGTGATCGAATCAGCAATCACCGTTGCGGGACGCCAGGTATCCCCATCTTCACAATCCGGCAGGCGAGGATCATCAGGACGACAAGCGAAGTTGGGATTGAGTGTAGCCCGATCATAGAAGTTATTCCAGTTTGGTGTAAGTGCTTGCTCCTTTTTCTTGCCGAATTCTTCCTGACTGTGGTCATTGAACACAGACTCACCGCTATCCGACCAAGCCCAGACATAAGCGGGTAAGTCGGTGACTAAGGTCAACCCCTTTTCCTCCTCTCGGAATTCGTCATTGCGGGCAAGCTTTTCACCATTGAATATCAGGATGCCACTGGGACGACGGGTGGGGTCAAGTTTGTAGTCTACGGCACTTTGGCGCAACGCACCAGCTATCTCCTCCTCGTCTAACTCGTCACCCGGAAGCCGATAGCCTTGGTTTTTTTGTGAGTCGGGAAGCAATTGGCTTAGGTCTGCCAAAGCATCGTCCCGCGAGGCATAGATAATGCCACTGTTGGGTAAGAGGTATTCAGCTGTCCCACTAGGGATGAATGAATCACCAATGGGTTTAATGGGTTGTTTACGTAGTTTATCCAGGTCTATCTTGGTGACCCGTACTTCTAGGGGTTGGCGCTCTTCTATGGGCAGGTCATACTCTCCGGTTAAGTCAGCGACAGATTCGACTTTTAAGGTGTCTGGCTTATCTTCATCAATAGCTTGAATCTCGCGACTATCCAGGAATGCCACCTCACTAATTGCCCCGTTGGGGATATCACTACTTTCATCAGGTGTGACTCCCCCTAAAATATCCAAGGCGCAGATTGTCGAGTCAATCGCTGCTTGCTGGGCAAGCGTCCGATCACCCGGTTGTTCCAACAAGGCTCGGCGCAGGGGTTCGTTGACAAAGCGTCCATTGGGGAAGACCAGATTCGCTTGATAGGCAAGTTGCTTGTTTATGTTATCCCCGTAATTTTCTGCACCCTGATTCCGCACCAGCCCGTCAGTGGTATCCATTCCCGGAATACTCTCTGAAGTTGGGGCAGGATAACTAACGCCGTTATTTGACTTGCCCTCACCAACTTCAGGTTGATCAGGGGGCCAGTTTAATTGCCCACTTACATCCGGTAAGCCTACCGGATTCCTGGCAGTAGTCGCATTAGTCGGGTCGTAGTAGCTACTGACGCAAGCAATGGGTTTTTGCTCTTGGTCACTTCCTTCCGACGGAGGTTGGTATATGTCGTCGGCATAGTGGTAAACTGCTGTTGCCCTCATTCGCAGGTCGCCCTTGGCATACTTGGGTGTATTCGGGTCGATTGAGGGTACCACTCGTCTAAATTCAGATTTGCTCAAATCTGGCAGGAATGGGTTGAGCGGCGTTATCGCAGGTAAACCCTCACTATTGTTATCCTTCCAGCCTACTCCTTTCCATCGATTAATATTGGGAGTCGGCGGTGTGGGACTGTTCGCCAATACTCCCGAATCCACATTTGAATAGACGATCTCACCCGCCATAGGGGACATGGGCATAGTATCGGGCCAAACAATGGGAAACTTTTCTACTACTGCTGTAGTGGGGTCATCATAAGTGATTTTCGCCTCAATCGTGTCAGTCGTGGGGTCATCCCAGGTGGGCGGAGGTAAGAAAGAGTTTTTGCGTTCATAAACCCCAGCGCCAGTAACAATCCGCAAGCCGCCCACTGGATCAAGCAAATTTTCCGGTTGTTCCGCCGCTGCCTTTTCCCAGAATCCACTTCTACTCTTGTCTCCGGCATCGCTGAGGGGCGTCACCTGGGAGGCGCGACTGCGTGTCTTACTGGTCTTCGGTACATCCCATGTCGTACCCACAATGTCCTGGCGTTCGTTTTCGCCAACGGGATTGTCACCCTCATACCAGACGGCTGGCAGATTGTGACCGATTAACATGCGATCGCCCACTTCATTTTCGCGATCGCTCTCTTCTAGCACCTCAGGCAGCGTCGCTTTGGGTAGAACGCTTGGGTTCTTGATATTGAGTACAATGGGTGCGTATCCAGCGGTATCCTTACCAGTATTCGGGTCATAGGGGAACATCCATTTATCTGGCGGACGCAACTGATCCCCCTCACCTACTGGGTCTTCCAACTGGGTTTGTTGATTTTTGGGGACTTCCTTGAATGGCACCCGCCTTGTCCGATCTCTGAAGTAGGCGGTCAATGCCTTCACTCGCTCCTTCTCTTTTTCACCGTCTGCGGCATCCTGAACTTGGGTGATGACGTCTGTTGGATCTTTACTTGGGTTTTCCGCTATCCACCGGTTTACTAAGTGCTGGACACGAGCTGTATAGGCATCGCTATTGTAGAGGACGCTGCGGGGAACCTCACTACTGGTTGCCGATTGATTGCTTGTGGTTAAATCTTTGATGTCTGGCTTAGCGCCGTCAACAAACAGATGAACTTTAACGGTTTTACCATCTGCCTTATCCGACAGGGGAGCGGCGTTAATCACATGACCGCCCACCTTAATTTTGCTGTTTTCTACATCGGGGTAAAAACAAGAGGCGGGGGCGCTCACCTGATAGAGTTCAATATTACCCCCTTGGGTTGTGGTGGTAAACAAGTTACCGTTGGTTGTGATTCTGCCATTCAGGCGCAGTGTACTCCCAGCCACCACTGCTAAGTCATCCTGAAAGACGACAGCGTTATTACTCAAAGGAATTCTTGCCCGGTCTTGCTGGTATTCTAGTGCTGAGAAACCTGGAGCCGTTCCGGGGGGGAAGGGTTTATATTTGCCTGCCTCGCTAGGATCAATACCCAGCCCGTTGAGATTCTCAACAATAGGCACAGTTGCCGTATAGACAAAGAAACTCTTCTTCAGCTTAGAGCCAGACTTATACCAACCCGCCTGACTCACCAACTTAGCACTCGTTTTCAGCGCCCCTGCACATTCTCCCCTGCCTGCACCTTCATCCATCGGTGGGGTTCTGGCGTCTAAGGGACTTCTGGCTGTCGCGAAAGAACCCTCCTGATCACGCTCCGGACTGCGGAAAAAGATGCCATAGATGGTAAAACTATCAAACAGCCCGTCGCCATTGGTATCAACGGGAAATCGCCAAGCGGTTGATGCCGTTTCACCTTTTTCTAGTTGCTCTGCATCCTCTTCAGATGTGATACTGTCATCGTCATTAATATCGTAAGCCACTGTCAACCGCTGTTCATCTGGGAAGGTGAATTTATCCTTCTCTGGCTCACTTTTGTAATCATCCTTATACTCAAACAAGTTATAAAGCGCACTATCAGAGGGGGTAGAACGAGGCAGTCGTGGATCATCAAATAAAGCATCCAGCTTAGCTGTTGCCCGGTCAATCGTGGGCTTTGCAGCTGCCATCACCTCTTGACTCACCCGGTAGTTGCGAGCATTTTTCGCCCGGTCAAAGGAACGAAATACAATCGCGGTAGTGAGTAGAACCACCACCAATATCACCATGGTTACCGTGGGTAGGATAAACCCAGCCCTAGCCAAGTCAGAGCGACGGCGCAAAACCATCAAACTTCGCAATAGCCAAGTCATGAACCCTTTGGTCAGGGTTCTAGATATCTTTAGGAGTTGCCGATAGAGATTCTGAATAACCTTGGCTAGCTTCTTCGGGATTGACATTGGTGATTTCCTTTCAAGCTGAGGTATCGATAGATAGTTAAACTGAACAACAACGCTTTTAGTGGCGTTCTGTCTGAGTGATTTTGAGAATAAGCAATAGCAAGACGTTTAATTAATATGTCCGGATGGGGACGAGCCTCCCTTGTATTATGAGACAAAAGCTCTGGGGGCAAGTTCCCTCTGGCGATAGAATTATTCGAGGTATCAGAAGCAGTTCTCACCATCACCCTGCTTTAATCAGACCGTCTATGACAATCTGTCAGTGAGTCCCTACGCCTAGCTTACCCACTTTCGCGAGAAAAGTGATCATCCTTTTGGTTATTTGTCCTTCGTCCTTGGTTAAGAGAGATGGGGTGATACCAAATCCGGGGAACGCTACCCCCGTTATAACCTAGTCCGCGCAGGCGGACTTTGTTTGTGTAGCAGCGATTTCAATCGCCTCCTCTTGCTCTAGATTAATTCACAAATTCACAACTTGATCGGGGCGGGTTTAGTTGCATCTGGGTGAAGAAAGAAATGATAATAGTCAAACCCGCCCCTACACAATACTCTACAGGAATTTAATAATGATGGAGATTAATCCCAGCTTCCTTTGCCATCGCCTGTAATCCTTTCTTCTCCAGCGTCTTAATCGCCTTTGTCGAAAGTTTCAACTTCACCCAGCGATTTCCTTCTTGCCACCATACCCGCTTTGATTGTAAGTTGGCTTGCTGTAATTTTTTGGTGCGGCGGTGAGAGTGGGAGATGGCATAGGCGTTATTTGCCTTTTTCCCCGTCAGTTGACATTGGCGTGACATGGTATTCCTCTAAGTATAGTCCGTACTCCATCATATCTTGGTCAGGGAAAAGGGCGTGGGGTGTGGGGTGTGGGGTGTGAGGGAGGGGAGATGAGGGAGATGGGGGAGATAGAAACAATCAACCGATGAACCGCCTAGGGTTTAAACCCTAGGCTAAAAGCGAAAGTCAGCTTTAGCTGACTAGAGCGTCGGTCAAGTATTTCCTCCCAACCGGGTTGGGAGTAGGGATCACCCAACCTCAGCCTACCGATTGGTTAATCGGGTGAGCACTTGGTTAGAACGTTCCACAAATGACTTCATCCCTTTAGCGTCAAAGCCTTTTTGCGCCATCAAGGCTAAGTCATAGACATGCTGACAAATCAGGTTGGCTAATTCCCCACTGGGGGATTGACCCACGCCTTGAACAATACTCCCCTGACTAATCTCCACTAAGTTCTCAATCAAGGGATGTGCGGTATTTACCACTAAAATATGTTCTTCCGGAAACTGCGCCGCCTGCTGTTGCAACAGGGCGGTCATATCCTGTAACCGTCGCATGGCTTCCGGTAGCAGTACCATGGCTGGGGGTGTCCCTTGGGGGTCATCAGATTTGAGCGCCTGGGTTTTGACGTTAACTTTGGGCTTGTTTATCGCTTTCTCAAATAACTCCTTAATCAGTTCGCTGCGGGTTTTGTTGGTTTTGGGGTCAACAATATCCGCCGCCTTGTCTTGGTCAACCAGGGTATTATCTAACTCCGAGTCTACCCGGGAGAACTTGACATCCGAATATTCCTGTTCCAGGAAACTAATAAAGTGGGTGTCAATAAACGAGTCCATAAACAGGACTTCTAATCCCTGATTCTTGTGCAGTTCCACATAAGTGGCTTGGGCGGCTTCGTCGGTGCAGTAGAAGACGTGGTTTTCGTGCTGGGCTTTATTGCGGTCTAAATAGTCTTTGAGCGTCGTATAGGTTCGTCCTTTCTCATCTTGATTCGCTGCGGCTGGACTCACCTCTTGCCAAACATCGCTATCTTGAGACTGCACTTCTACCTCTGGCGTCTTGGGTTTACTGGCTGAGTCTCCCGAATAGGTGGTGCGATAGAGAATAATATCTTCGACTTGTTTCTTGAACTTGTCGTTATTCAAAGCACCAAATTTAACAAAGGTACCCACATCTTGCCAGCAGCGGATATATTCTGCCCGTTGCTCATTGTAGATTTCATTGAGTCGGTCGGCGATTTTCTTGGCAATAAAATCGGCAATCCGGCGCACGGTTCGGTCACTGGTGAGGGCGGAACGGGAAACATTTATGGGAATGTCGGGACTATCAATTACCCCGCGCAGTGGCATGAGGAAGTTGGGAATAACCTCTTCGCAGTTGTCGCTGACAAAAACCTGATTACAGAATAGTTTAATATGACCCTTGGTCACATCCACATCGGGTTTAAGTTTGGGAAAATAAAGAATCCCGTTCAACAAGAAGGGATAATCAGTCTTCAGATGCACCCACAGCAGGGGGTCTTCCTGAAACGGATAGAGATAGCGATAAAATTCTAAATAATCCTCATCCTTCAGGTTTTGCGGTGATTCTTTCCACTGTGCCTTGTGCTGGTTTAGTTCTTCGCCATCTAGCTTAATCGGTACGGGCATGAAATCGCAGTACTTCTTCACCAGTTGACGAATTCGTGCTGGTTCTAGATATTCTGTCTCTTCATCCTGAAGGGTCAGTGTAATTGTGGTTCCCCGTTCTTGGCGAGACGATTCCGACAGTTCAAAGGTAGGAGAACCATCACAGGACCAATGTACCGCCTCCGCATCAGCTTGGTAGGAGAGGGTATCAATCTCGACGTTTTTCGCCACCATGAAGCAGGAGTAGAAGCCGAGACCAAAGTGACCGATAATCTGTTGATCAGCGTCTTTCTGATATTTCTGGATAAACTCTTCGGCGCTGGAGAAAGCCACCTGATTTATGTATTTTTTCACCTCCTCAGCGGTCATGCCGATACCATTATCACAGACGGAGAGGGTCTTTTTATCTTTATCGAGGGAAATGGTAATTTCTGGTTCCCCCACATCCCCATCAACTTCCCCCGAATAGGATACCATCTTCAGCTTCTGGATGGCGTCTACGGCGTTGGACACCAATTCCCGTAAGAAGATTTCGTGATCTGTGTAGAGGGACTTCTTGATAATGGGAAAGATATTCTCGGTATGAATTGTAATCTGTCCCTGTTCTAGTACAGTCATAGGTGACACTCTGTAATGGTTTGGGTATTCAGTACGATTGTGTGCGATCGCCCGCATTTTGGGGTAACAGATAGCCCCCGTTGGAGAATACGGATCTCCGCACTTGGGAGAGGTGATGGGGGAGCTGGGGGAGCTGGGGAAGCTGGGGGAGCTGGGGAAGCTGGGGGAGCTGGGGAAGCTGGGGGAGCTGGGGGAGCTGGGGAAGCTGGGGGAGCTGGGGAAGCTGGGGAGCTGGGGGAGCGGGGGGAGCTGGGGAGATATTCGCTGTTCCGTTATTTCTGCCTTATTCCAAGAGGAGCAGGGAAGAGATGCAATTTGTTATCGGACACGATTCGGATGAATTGTCGTAAAACTTTGTATAATTTCGGGTTTTCGTCTCACGCCCAATATCCCCTTGGACGCATGTATTTTGTTAAACTTACCTAATCTCAACCGTTAACTTTAATTGTGTCCACCTACTTAAGAGGATATGACAGATGGGGGCGCGATCGCTGTCCCGCTCTCCACAAAAAACGGTCACCCCCTCACCCTAAACCCCATAACCCAACTCCCGCATCATCGGCGCAATGATGGGCATCACCTGGTTAATTGTTTGCCCATTCTTCTGTTTCCACTTATCCGCTTGCGGCTGGGAAACCGTTGTCCAACTCAGACGCCCCTGCTGGATATACTGAAGACTCTCCTGGGAAATTTCCCATCCAGTGAACTGACAAAACTGCCCCAATACCGCCCGGGGATCAGCTAAAAGATCTTCATAGGAAATTCGCATCAACCGCTTGTGACAATCTGGATTTGCCCGTTCCCACTCCAGCACATAACGATTATGCTCCACCCAACTCCAGGCACAAATTTCGGCTAATGACTGATGAACCACATTTTGCCAACCCGGTGGAATCGGATAACACCAATGGGAAATCGTCGCACCTTCGGGAAAGGGTAAAGGGCGCTTCCAGAAAACCCCTGAATTCCACCCCTCTATCATTGAAGATACACAGGCTCTACCATCACGAACCAGATGAACCAATAAAGCATCAGGATACAGTTGCTTGAGTGCCTCTAAATGAAAGCAATTGGCAACAGTTTTCTCCAAATAGCGCACGGGTTTCCTACGTAAGCCATAATTAAAGCCATCCCGCCAGCGAGAGGGGCGACGATGGCGTAGGTTTTCGATCAGCAGTTCCCGCCGAAAGGTCTTAATTATTTCCGGTGTACATTCCTCTGGTGAAATATAATCGGTAGGCAGGGACAATCGTTGGTAAGGAAAAAACTGAAACCATAACGGATCATTCTCTTTGTCAAAAGACCACACATCGGGCAGGCGTCGAGTGATTTCATAAAAATAACTCGACCCTGAGCGAGGTGCTGATAAAATAAAGACAGGTCTAGACAGACGCGGCTGCAAAACCTGAAAAATGAGGAACTTTATCGCTGGTGGCATCAGACGTGATGGGCGATGGGGATAGGTGATAACCGAAGGACTGCATCCGAGTTCCACAAATCGTTTCAATCCTTTGCAAGTTATCCTTGCCAAAGAATTCTAACCAATTCACCCGATAGTTGCCACGGGGTTGATACTGGATATTGACTTGAGCCGAAATATCGTGAATTGGGTTTAATCCCACCTGCTGGGCTAAATCGCGAATGCTTTCCGCCTTATCCTGGACAAAATCTTCATAGCGGATAAAATTTATCTTATCCCGGTGAACTTGATAGGTATCAGTTGCCCAGTTCCAGCGGTGAGCGAGTCGTTCAATGTAATTACTGCCCTCGACGTGAGGAAGATCCCCCGCCAACATGAGAGACCAACCCTTGGCTGGCATTTTTTGCAACTGTTTACACCAGTTACCCTCCAAGGCTGGTAAGTTTCCCGGAAGTTTCAGTCGATTCAGGACACTGCGAATCATCTGCCGGGGATCACGCATCACCTGAACAAAGGTGGCTTGGGGAAAGCGCTGACTGACATCCTCATAGAGAAATGTAAAGTTGGGATCTTTGATAATCGGCGTAGAAAAATAGAACTTGTGGGCTTGTAGCACATCATCAAATGCCAGTTCCTGTTTAAAGAGTTTCTGCCGCAGATGGGCGTTGAGGTCAATGTGGTGGAAGGGGTCAATGGTAACAGGTAGACCAGAGATTTGACCCAATAATGCTGCGATCGCGGTTGTTCCCGACTTTTGATGCCCTAAAATTATAATAGGAGATGGGTGAATAAGGGCAATCTTGTTCTTGTAAGCTTTTTTCAAGCGATTTACCCATTCAGCTGAAGCCGGCGGCAACTGTTTGACGACGGTTGGTATAAGAAGCATTCCCTGATACATTGCTTTTATGCCTGTTTAACGAAGAAGTGATGCAAAAGTTGATCTAGCAAACTAAAAGGATAAAAAACTCAGCAAGCGAGCTTTACCCTTGATTTGAAGTAAGTTTACCCTAAAGGAATGAAAGAACAGGTCTTTATTCAATAACCTGAAACTTATCAACTATCGGGACATGAAAGTCCCAAGGGAGCAAGACCCAGTAGTAGAAAGAAAGATGCCTGAATTTTAACTGAATATATGTTAAATGTAAAATTCGGCGCTATTGTATGAAAAATAACATTATTATCTACCGAGACACTCTCCTGCCCTACTCCGAAACATTTATTCCCGCGCAAGTGGAAAACTACGAATCATATACAGGATTCTACGTGGGAACGTCCCAGTGTCGCGGCAGAAGCTATCCCCTACCTGTCGAGAGAACCCTAGTTCTCAGCCAGGTTGCCAAACTAACCCTGAGACGCAAGCTATTATTTCTCATCACCGGCTTAGGGTATCCTGACTGGTTTCGTCGCCTCAGAGAACTCTCACCCAGGCTAATTCATGCTCATTTTGGGCCCGATGGTGTTTGGGCGTTACCCATGAGGCAACGGCTGAAAATTCCCTTAATTGTCACCTTTCATGGGTATGATATCACCGTTCGTGAGGACACTGGCGATGATCTCAGTGACATGTTTGGGCCACATCCTTTAACCTCTGTGTATTTCTGGCGGCGACGACATTTATTCAAAAAAGCCCACTCTTGTATAGCCGTGTCTGAATTTATTCGCACGAAACTGATAGAAAAAGGCTGTCCCCCTGATAAAATTATTGTTCACTACATTGGCATTGATGTGGATAAATTTGCACCACAGCCTAACCCATCGCGCCAGCCTGTGGTGCTATTCGTGGGGCGACTGGTAGAAAAAAAAGGGTGTCAATACTTAATTCAGGCAATGGCTCAGGTACAATCAGTACGACCCGATGTAGAACTGGTTGTTATTGGGGATGGTGGACTACGCTCAACCCTAGAACAACAAGCTGCCCATTCCCTGAAACGCTATCGTTTTTTAGGGGTACAACCCTCGGATGTGGTTAGGGATTGGCTGAATCAATCCATGATTCTCTGTATCCCCAGCGTTACCGACACTCACGGAAATTGTGAGGGGCTACCGATAACCCTCCTTGAAGCCCAAGCCATGGAGATACCCGTAGTCAGTTCCATTCACGCTGGAATTCCGGAGGCAATTATCCACGGTGAAACGGGTTTCCTGGCTTCAGAAAAAGACTGGCAAGCTCTTGCCGAACATCTGCTGATTTTAGCAGACAACGCACAACTGCGAAAAGAGTTCGCGATCGCGGGGCGCAAACAAGTGGAGCTGAAATTTAACTTAAAGCATAATACTAGGAAGTTAGAAGGAATTTATGATCAGATTTTGCAGGGGAGATGAGGGAGATAGGAGAGATAGGGGAGAAATGAACAATTACCGTTTCACTCTTTTGAGTAAAGCATAGGCTTGTTGAGAGGGGAATATCGTCGCTAAAGCAATTTTAAACAGAATAATACTCATTATCTTGGGTCTAAGCAACCAAACCGGATCATTAGTTATCGCTCGCCAGAAAAAGCGTATAGCTGTTAATCCACGCTGCCGTTCTAAACGACCTTCAATCGATTTAAAGGTAAAATACTTATAACGTTCTGCCAAAACCTGCCTTTTAAGATAATCCAAGGGTTCAGGTGACTGAGCAAAGGCTTTTTCAATTACCAGCAAGCTAGCTGTCTCCATTTTCCAAACATCTGTAGACATGGAGTGAGGAGAAATGCGATATAAAATTTGGGGAGAAGGGACACAGACGAATTCATAGCGAGCAGCCAGACGTAACCACATATCCCAATCTTCTACCGCATTGAGTGACTCATCAAATCCCCCAACTTCAGCAAATGCTTTGGCTAAAACTAAAACATTGGAACCTCCTTCTATAAAATCTCGCAAAAGCAGTTTATCGTAAACATAACCATTAGCAATAATGTGACCTCCTGGGCGTAACAATTGACCCGATTCATCAATCCAATCCGTCCAGCTATAAGCCACACCCGCTTTCGGATTCGCTCCTAAGGCTTTGATTTGGGCTTCTAGTTTATCGGCTGTCCACAGATCATCGGCATCAATAAAGGAGATATACTTTCCAGCTGCTTGAGAAATCCCCCGATTTCGACTTGCGGCTAAGCCAGCATTGGCATAAGAAAACACTTTTAAACGGGAGTCATCAATGGGCGAAATTACGGATAATGTATTGTCGTTCGACCCATCATTAATTACAATCAGTTCCAAATCTGCAACCGTTTGCGTCAATACCGATTCAATTGTGTCTTTAATCGTTTTTTCCCCATTAAAAACTGGAATAATCACCGATACTAACGGCATCTCTATTTAGCTCCTTGTGTCAATTTCAGGGACAGTCAGAATGGCTCTGAACGCAGGTATCCATATAAAGCATGAACATCAGCAAACTTGCCCAACTTAGCGAGCAACCCTTGTGCTTGCTGGGGAGGTAAGAGAGTCACGATAGTCATTCTTAACACCACTTTCACCAGCACTCTTGCTTGGATAAGAGACGGATCATTACGGAGTGCTATCCAGAGAAACCGAGCTGCTGTTAACCCCCGTTGACGACTAGAGGGTCTTTCTAAAGCATCGACAACCAAACACTTATAACGGTTAGAAATAATATCTCCTTTCAGAGACTTTATCGATTCAGGAGCCTGATCCAGGGCTTTAGAAATCACATTTTTAAACCCTTTTTCCTGCCGTTCAACGTTATTTGACCAGGAATTAGAGGTCAGAGATTTTCGATATAAAACCTGCGGTTTTGGCACCACAACAAACGGATAGCAGGCGGCTAATCGTAGCCACATATCCCAATCCTGACCCCCCACTAGAGATTCGTCAAAATTACCCACTTTTTCCAGGGCTTGGCGGCGGATCAATGGATTAGAACCACTGCCAATAAAGTCAATCAACAATAACTTTGCCTGCACATCACCACTGGCACTAATATAAGTCCCTCGACGCCAAAATTGACCCTTTTCATCGACCCAATCTGTCCAACTATAAGCCAAGGCGGCTTCAGGATGCGCCTGGAGTGCCTGAAATTGGGCATCTAGCTTATCGGGTGTCCACAGATCATCTGCGTCGAGAAATGCCAAATATTCACCTGTTGCTTTTTCAATTCCCCGATTACGGCTTTTTTGAGGACCTGCATTGGGATAAGAGAATACCTTAATTCGAGGATCAGGGATACTAGAAACAATTTCTAAGGTTGAATCTTGAGACCCATCATTGATAACAATGAGTTCAAAATCTGAAAAGGTTTGATTTAAAACCGATTGAATTGTTTCTTGAATTGTTTCTTCAGCATTGTAAACTGGAATAATTACAGAAATTAAGGGCATAATTAACTTTAATTAATTAGATGTATTTTTTCTCCATAAATAAAAAGGACTGAGAAAGCAGCCCCAAAAAAATTCCAGCTCACAAGCCGTAATTAGATCACTTTTAGCCCGCCACCGGTACTTAATAATATAGCCAATCATGCGACGCAAATTTCCAAGCAGTGTTCGGATAAAAATCACCGGTTTTTGCCAAGGAGTAGCATTAATCATTCGCAGTTGGCAGGTGGCTAACCCACACCCCCGTGAAATAGACAGTAAATACTCTCGTTCTAATCGCCAACCTGGGATTTGATGATAGGTATGCAACTCAGGATGATACCAAATTTCCCAGCCAGCTTTATACATGTAAAGTAAGGGTTCATAATCATCCCCCTGAATCATCACTCCGGGTAATTTACCTGTTAAAGTGGGACGCGAGGGAACACTTTCACTCCAGGCTTTTTTTCGCACCACCAATGAAGCCGCTGGCGGTAATCTCAAGTTTTGCGGTTCAAATTGATGAGGGATAGAACCATGTTCTCGAATGGCAAGAAAAGCTTGAATACGTTTAAAGTTTTCCGGCGGTGCGACTTCAAAGTCCCCGTGAATTTGCCCACTAAATGCACCCGCTTGGGGATATTCCTGGGCAAATGAATAAGCTTGGGCTATCCAATCTGGATTGGGTAAGTTATCATCATCCAGAAATCCAATGAGTTCCCCCTGTGCCTCTTTCACCGCCCGTAATCTGGCAAAAGCGGCACCCTGTTCCGGTTCCAGGATATAGGTTAAAGGAACACCGACTAGCCAGTTCCCTTGATACTCCTGCACCACTTGAGCGGTATTATCGCTACTATTATTATCAACAACAATAATTTCCCAGGAAATCTGCTCTAAACCCGTTTGCTGTCGCAGTTTATCCAGCAACTTTGGCAAACGACTGGCACCATTATAAGTGGGAATGGCTAGGGTGAAATCTACAGACATTATTCCGGCGTCCCCCGTGATATAGAGTTCAGGGTAATGATTTGATTGGGGCTATTGAAATAGCCATGGCGGTACAGGTATAATGGACTCTCTAAGCTACTTAAAAAGAGTTCCCATTGACAAGCGGCGACTAAATCAGATTGGATTCTCCCCTGATATTTAAGACGGTGAATAATGAGTTTCCGCAAATCGTTAAGCGTATAGGCAAAAAAAGCTAAGGGGCGTTGCCAAGGCTTGACACTCAACATGCGGGTGACAAAACGGCTAAGTCCAATGCCGCGCATAAAGGGAATTAAATACTCTCGTTCTAAGCGTTTCTGGGGAATTTTATGGTCAATTTCCATAGCTGGGTTATACCAAATTTTCCAGCCGTTGAGCTGCATATAGCATAACATTTCTAAGTCTTCCCCAGTGAGCATATTCCCCTGAATTCTGCCCGTTAAAATTAGCTGACTAGGAACCGTGTCGAGATAGGCTTGCTTGCGAATCACCAATCCGGCGGAAGGGGGTAATAACTTGTTGCGGGGTTCGTAGCAAAAAGGTTCATCACCGCGTTCTGCGATCGCGAGAAAGGGTAGAATCGGTTGTAAGCTTTCTGGGGGTGGCACTTCAAAGTCTGGGTGAATTTGACTTCCATAGGCTCCCGCCTGGGGATAAGCTTGAGCAAAGCTAACTGCAGCAGCCACCCAATTGAGGGCGGGAATATTATCATCATCTAAAAACCCAATCAGTGGCGCTTGCGCTTCCTTCACCGCCAACTGTCGGGCAAATCCTGCCCCTTGTCTGGCTTCAAAGCAGTATCGTAAGGGATAGTCGGCAGACCAGTTTTCCTGATAATCTTTAATAATCTCCGCCGTATTATCAGTACTGTTATTATCAACAACGATAACTTCCCAGCGAATCGATTCTGTACCCCTTTGGCGGCGCAGTTGTTCTAATACGTCTGATATTCGGCTTGCGCCATTGTAAGTTGGAATCGCGACAGTGAAGTCAAGGGACATAACAAGTCAAAAGTTAAAGGTCAAAAGTCAAATGTCACTTTTGCCTAGCTGAGAAGAAAATCGGCTTAAGTGTTTGTCGTGAGTGCTTGCTGCACAACTCCAGAACCCTTAGCTATCAAAGCTTTGAGCCGTCGATAAAGTTGTTTGTCTTCAAGGAAATGTGAGACTATCCATCAAAACTATGGCGAGAGAATCACCGAAAATGTACCCTTGCTCCTCCTGCTCCCTCTGCTTCCCCTGCTTCAAGAGCTCTCTTCCCCCACCACCAGACTCCCTGTAGTAACCCCTAGTTAGTGCTGATACCAAGTTGCAGTCTAAGGTAGAATCTGTCATGCTGAGCAAAACCCTTCACGACCTTCGAGGGCAGGCTCCGTGAAACGGAGTGACGCGAAGCATCTGCCCAGATTTTTCGCTTCGCTCTTCCTAGACATGATAGAACGCAACTTGGTATGAGGCGCTGATGGCGCTAAAGCGCTTACTACGATTTTGTTTTTTAGATGCCCCTCTCCTGAATTCTGATTCTAACTGAATATTAGCTGAATTCGGGAGAGGTTTTAATGAAAATTTGATGAAGATTTTTGACGCCACCTGTTCAATGTACCGCTTCCGGTTCCGGTAAATTAATCGCCCCCTGCTTATTAAAGGTAAGGACATTATCCGCACAATCGACAAGGATTGTATCGCCTGCGCCAAAAGTATTTTCGAGTAACTTTGTGGCAATTGGGTTTTCCAGTTCCCGTTGGATTGCCCGTTTCAGGGGACGCGCCCCATAAACCGGATCATACCCGACATTCACCACATAGTCTTGAGCGGTGGGGGACAATTCAATGGAGATTTTCTGATCTGCTAACAATCGTTCAATCCGTTGCAGTTGAATCTCGACAATTTGCCGCAGTTCCTTGCGAGTCAGGGTATGGAAAATAATAATATCATCCACACGATTAACAAATTCGGGGCGAAACTGCTTTCTCAATGCCTCAGTTACCCGTTTCCGCATCTCCTCATACTGAGTATCATCCCCCGCCACACTGAGAATATGATCACTGCCAATATTACTGGTCATGACAATAATCGTATTGCGAAAATCCACGGTTCGCCCTTGGGAGTCAGTAATGCGTCCGTCGTCAAGGACTTGCAACAAAATGTTAAATACATCCCGGTGTGCCTTTTCCACTTCATCCAGCAACACCACCGAGAAAGGGCGGCGGCGAATGGCTTCGGTGAGTTGTCCCCCTTCTTCATACCCTACATATCCTGGAGGTGCGCCAATCAACCGGGAAACGGCATGTTTCTCCATATACTCGGACATATCAATCCTGACTAGAGCATCGTCACTGTCAAACAGAAACTGTGCCAAAGCCCGCGCCAATTCTGTTTTACCCACGCCTGTGGGTCCCAAGAAGAGGAATGAGCCGATAGGGCGACCGGGATCTTTCATCCCCGCCCTAGCGCGACGAATCGCCGCCGCGACAGCTTCCACGGCTTCCCCTTGACCAATCACCTGTTTATGCAGATGTCCTTCTAGCTGCAACAGTTTTTGGCGTTCCGACTCCAGCAACCGTTTTACGGGAATTCCTGTCCACTTGGCGACAATTTCGGCAATATCGGCTTCGGTAACTTGTTCTCGTAGCAAGGCGGAACCCTTTGCTTGGAGTTCCAGCATCATCGTCTCTTTTGCCTCGCGATCGCGCTGGAGTACCTCTAGCTGTCCATACTTAAGCTGGGCAGCTTGATTCAGGTCATAAGCACGTTCAGCTTGCTCAATTTTAACCCGGAGTTGATCTTCTTCTTTTTTGAGGGTATTAATATCTTCTAAAAGTTGTTTTTCCGATTGCCATTGTCCATTAAGCTGTTCATGATTAGCTTCAAGCTGCTCAATTTCTTGCTCAATCAGGGCTAACCGTTCCTGGGACGACTGATAAGCACTGCTAACAGAGGCGACACCCTGACGCTGGCTTTCGGCTTCTAGAGATAGCTTTTCCATCTTTAGCTGCATCAGCCTGCGATCGATGGCTTCAAGTTCCACAGGTTTGGAGGTAATCTCCATTTTCAGCTTAGCGGCGGCTTCATCGACTAAATCAATAGCTTTATCGGGCAAAAAGCGATCGCTAATATAACGATTCGATAGCGTCGCTGCTGCGACTAAGGCGGAGTCAGTAATTGTCACATTATGGTGAACTTCGTAGCGTTCCTTAAGTCCCCGTAAAATCGAAATCGTATTTTCCACCGTCGGTTGTCGCACGAGTACCTGTTGAAACCGTCGTTCTAGGGCGGCGTCTTTTTCAATATGCTTACGGTACTCATCTAAGGTTGTCGCACCAATACAGCGCAATTCGCCTCGCGCTAGCATAGGTTTGAGTAAATTCCCGGCATCCATTGTCCCTTGACCTGATCCGGTACCGACAACGGTATGCAACTCATCAATAAATAGAACAATATGTCCATCGGACTGGGTAACTTCCCGTAAAACGGCGCGGAGTCTATCTTCAAATTCCCCCCGATATTTTGCCCCAGCAATTAAACTGCCCATATCCAGGGAAATCAACTGGCGTTCCTTGAGGGATTCTGGGACATCTCCATTAATGATCCGTTGCGCCAATCCTTCTGCGATCGCGGTTTTGCCGACACCGGGTTCACCAATTAGCACCGGGTTATTTTTGGACCGTCGGGATAAGACTTGTACCACCCGACGAATTTCTTCATCCCGCCCAATTACTGGATCAAGTTTCCCGGCTTTGGCTTGTTCTGTCAAATCCCGCCCAAATTTCTGTAGGGCTTCGTACCGGGATTCAGGACTTTGATCGGTGACTTTTTGCGAACCCCGAATTGCTTTAATCGCGGCTTCAAGTTTGGGACTATCTACGTCAAAGCCTTTGAATAAGCGGCGTCCAATCCGTTCATCGGCGGCTAATCCCAAGAGTAAATGCTCTACGGCAATATAATCATCTTGCAGGGCGACTCTCGATGCCTCTGCATTATCTAGCATAATATCCAACCCTCGCCCTAGATAGAGTTGGTCAACATTATTCACCTTAGCTTGGCGATTAGCGAAGGCTTCCAACTGCTGCTTCAACTTCGGTACATCCACCGTCACCCGTGAGAGAATCCGGGCGGCTAACCCCTCTTGTTCCAAGAGTGCGATCGCCACATGTTCAACTTCTAGCTGTTGATTGCGACAGCGGCGGGCAACATCTTGGGATTTAACGATCGCTTCCCAGGCTTTGTCGGTAAATTTACTGGCGTCGGTGGGCTGCATGAGTGGTTATCGAGTCTCGATTGAATAGTATCTCCCAATGGCAGTATAACAATCTACTCTATCTGTAGCTTCGATTTGGCTTGCTTTGACAACAAATGTGGCACTAAGGCTATCAGTATGATGGCTAAAAAAATAGTTTATCCTTCATTCTTCACCCCACCGAGAGTAGGGGTTTGGTTACCAAACCCCTACTGGTAGGGAATCACCCACCCTTCTACGGTGAGGATGTCAACGGACTCACTTTAGCCCGATACAATAATTTATCGCCTTGCCGATAGCCAACATAACGAACTCGTACCAAATCGCCCGGTTGAACGGTTCCCGACATTAATTGATGCCATTGAGGATCATACGCCAATTCATCGCCAACTGAGGCGATCGCTTCTATGCCCCATTGTTGCAGAAGCTGTTCAACTGGCTTGATTAGGGGTAATAATCGGATGGCAGGTAACTGGTCATTCTGGGTTATAGCATAAGCGGCTGTGGGCCACTGCAATAACCATGATTCTAATACCTGAACACTCGATTGCTGAAACTCCTGTAGCAGGGTTTGGCGTTGTTCGGCTAATTGCTGTTGGAGTCGTTGGTATTCATGCTGGAGGTTGCCTATACTTTCTGGTGCCCGAATCTCCGGAGTGAATGAGGTGCGATCGCGTGGCGGCGTAATTGGAGAGATTGATTCTGCTGAAAATAAGGTGAGCAACTGATCAACCGATATTCCTAATATATCCGATAATTTTAGCAGCGTCTCTACCCGCATTTGCGATACCTGTCCTTGTCGCAAACGCTTCAGTTGTCGTTCAGACACACCACTGACACGACTCAATTGGCGAAAACTTGAAACATCCACCTGCTCCATGAGGTATTGTAACTGTTGGGTGTAATTAGGGACAGACTGATTTATTGGGCTAGATGCGGACATGATTAGGAGTGATCTGGAATTGTTATAGTATTTTGCCAGATTTTAGGTTTATTCCGTTAGGGCGGTTTCAACCGCAGCTACACAAACGAAACCCGCGCAGGCGGGTTTCCGAATAGGAAAAATCAGGTTTAAGTCTCCCCTGTTCAACCCTCTGGAATATTGCACCCTAACTTAAGAAACACGCCGTTGGGCAAATCGCTGCCAAATAAAGATGGCAAGAATAGCCCCCAAAACAGCCAAGACAATACCCGGAATACTTAATGCTGTTGCTGTCATTGCTAGTTCCCCGCTCGTCAGAAGCGTTGCCAATGTTCCACCCACAAAAGCACCGACGATTCCCAGTAATAGAGTGGAAATAATGTTGCCACCTTGATGACCTGGGTAAATTGCCTTGGCAATTGCACCAGCAAGCAAGCCCAAAACTATCCAAGCCAATATGTTCATAACTTTTGGTTCTCAAACAAAACAGTTTTTGATATTTGTTAGCTTATCTTTATTGGTCTTTTTTTTGCCTCTATCTCCAGAAATAAGTTTAATTACTTCAGTTATTAGGTTGTAACTTTTATGAGAATCAACCCATTGCTTTTATTGACAAAAATACCCCGACACGGGAGCTAATGCCGAGTGGCGCTCAAACATGGTAGATAGGAAAAGCAGAGGAGGCAGGGGAAGCAGGGGAGGCAGGGGAAGATAAAGTTATATCTTTGAATGCAACTTGGTATAAACCCAACCCCGACAAGACTCTGACAAACTAATTGAGTTGCTTTATGGATAAACCAATGCTATAGTTTGAGTAGTTTCACTTAGTTCCCAAAGAATACTCCTTAAAGTAAATAATCTATTATTAAAGCTTTTACATACTCAAAAAACATCTATCTTTTGAGATAGAAAGTAACTTATTTCTCCCGACTGAGGAAGGTGATATAAATCAGAGATTAAATAGGAAAGGTAGACCTGAAAAGGGCGTTTCAACAAAAACCTTTCCCGCTGGGAGAAAAATAAATGACTTTAAGACACCATAAACGAGCGATAGGCGCTTTTCCCCACCGCCGAGACGCGGAATCGGCATTGAGGGACCTGAGAAATTCTCACTACCCGATGGATAACATTTCCGTAATCACACAGGATTCTAATCGAACTGATCAGCTAGCCGGAACGAATGGACATGAGAAGAAAGTCGGTAACAAAGCCGACGAGGGTGCGACAACAGGCGCCGTTACAGGAGGTGCATTAGGAGGTTTGACAGGCTTGTTAGTCGGTTTGGGAACCTTAGCCATTCCGGGGGTGGGACCAATTTTACTCGCAGGTGCAACAGCAACCGCGATCGCAACCACTTTGGCAGGGGGGGCTATCGGAGCAGCAGCGGGTGGTTTGGCTGGCGCACTCATTGGTTTAGGCATTCCTGAACACCGAGCCAAAGTCTACAATGAGCGAGTCTCTCGCGGAGAATATTTAATCATCGTAGAAGGCACCGAAGCAGAAATCCGTAGTGCCGAAAGAATTTTGCACCATCGCGGGATTCAAGAGTGGGAGATTTTCGATGCGCCGAACGTTGCTCCCTCTGGTACCCACCCTGTCACCTCCAAGACTTCTGAGCATCATTTAGATCGAGATCACCACCATTGTCGTGCCATTGGGGTATTTCCCCACTATCACCATACCGATGCTGCAATTCGGGAATTAAGCGAGGCAGGTTTTCCGCTCAATCAAATTTCTGTAATTTCCCGTGATCAGGAGAAACATAATTGGATACCGAATGTGAATGTTCGCGATCGCTTCGATAAAACATCATTTGGTTTTCTCAACGATCGTCATCACTTCTTTGATGAGCAATTCAACCGGGGTGAATACCTGATTGTTTTAGAGGGTACAAAAGCCGAAATCCGTCGCGCTGAAGCCATCTTAAATCGTCACGGTGTCCGAGAATGGGAGATTTTTGATGCACCGGATCACAACTCCTCTGATATGGCTCAATCCCTTGTCTGTACTCCCAATTCTGACACCACTCGCCATAATCATGCCATTGGTGTTTTTTCCAACCGTCATAACCTGGAAGCTGCAATCTGGGAATTGAGCAATGCTGGCTTTCCCATGAACCACGTTTCTCTGATTACCCGTGACAACAAGCACAACAACTGGATACCGGGTTTGAATGTTCGCGATCACTTCGATCAAACATCCTTTGGCTTTCTCAAAGATCGTCATCACTCCTTCCACAACCGATTTAACCAGGGTGAATACTTACTGATCTTAGAAGAAAAAGAAGCCCAAATCCGTCGCGTCGAACCGATCTTGCGCCGTCACGGTGTCCAAGAATGGGCGATTTTTGACGGACTCAATGATGATCATTCTCCTCGGAGTAATTCAATGGCTAATACTTCCCACGCTGTAAATCACCCTCATCGGGCGGTTGGTACATTCTCTCGTCGCCATGATATGGATACGGCAATCCAGGAATTATACGATGCAGATTTTCCGATGAATCAAGTGTCTGTGATTGCTCGTGACTATCAGCGCCACAACTGGATGCCTAATCTTACCATTCGCGATCGCTTTGATAGCGCTTTCGGCTTTCTCGGAGAACATAATTCCTTTTTCCATGACCGATTTAATCGAGGTGCATTTCTGGTAATGGTAGAAGGCACCCAAGCCCAAATCCACCAAGCCGAAACCATTTTGAGCCGTCATGGAATACAGGATTGGGGGATTTTTAATTCGGCGACGGGTCAGGTTCAGGAACCCCATCGCACCAACCGGATCAGTGATGATCCTGAAGTCGTGATCGTTGACCGTCGCCATCAAACCTTCTAATAAAAGCAGAAGACTCTCAATACTGCAAGGAATAAGCCTTCTTAGAAACGATAAACCCCAATAGTTCCAGGGTTTCATTCTCATCTAGTTTTCAAGCGCCGAGTAGTATTGAGACGACTCTAAGGTTAGCGAGTTACCAAAAATTAAGGCAAAAAATCCTTATCTACTGTTTTCAACCTTAGGAAAAACCATGAAAAAATTCACCCCTGTTCTCTTGGCTAGTTTTATGCTCTTTGGTGCTGTAGCTTGCGCCGACGGTGCTAAAACCAGTGCAGATGCTCCAAATACAATTACAGACGCGCCAGAAGTTCTAGACGCTGATGAGGCTCAAGAAAGCCAGGAAGATGGTCAAAGTCAAGTTCGCCAAAACCAGCTTAATGCTGACATTCGCGCCCGGGAGGAGCGCAACAATGCCTTAAATGACGGTGCGGCTGAAGGTAGAAGTGATGATGACCTAGAGAGCGAAGTTCGCAGTAAACTCGAAGCGAATCTTCCAGCTAGTGCATTAGTTATTGAAGCGGAGGACGGTGCTGTAACTGTATCGGGAACTGTCCCCACTCAGGAACAATTTGAGAGAATTGAACCCTTGGCAAAAGAAATCAAAGGGGTTCAGGCGGTCAATGTTAAAGCTGCTGTTGCTCCCGCGCAACCTAAGGAGAATAATTGAAACTTCTTCACTTTGTCCAACTTTGACATCTCCCCTCCTTAAAAGAGAGGGGATTGGAGAGCGGATGTTACGCGACAGCTTGAAAGCACAGCGCGTAACATTTCTCGCGGTATGATCGAGTCAGGTTAATGAACAGGTCATATCGCCTTGGCAGTGTCAAGCTGCCCATGCCCACCTTGGCTAGGTTGAGTCCTAGCTGTGTGGGTACGGGCGAAGCATTTGCGAAGTTTAGTGAGCGGTTTGTTGCATAACTATAGAGCGCAAATGCTTCGCCCCTACTTATGATATTCGCAGCACCGTTGCAATCTGCGTTAATCAATTGACCGCTAGAGGTTCTATACAGTTGACTCACCTCTCAATGATGTGTCCTTAGTTACCCGTGCTATGGCTATGAGGCGTGCTACTATTGCCCTGTTGACCGGACATCGCCCCAGTATGGGCATTACCACTGTCCATCGTACCATGGTTCATTTTGGCTTTGCACTTCTCCATCATCTGCTGCATCTGACTCATTGTTTGCTGCATCTGATCCATCATTTCTTGGTGCTGTTGATGCTGATTGGCTGTAGCTTCAGGAGTAGAGTTTGCAGGTGTGCCAGGGGTGACTTCTCGGTTCTGTGCCAATAAGGGGCTACCTGTAAGCCCTAGGGCTACCACACCTCCAACGGCTGCACTGATAAGAGTTTGAGTAAATAGTCTTGCATTCATAACATTCTCCGGCTTAACAAGCTCTATGGAGTTTCTTATCTAATAGCTTGACAGCCCTTTATGAAATTAGGATGAAATACCTCGTCTAAACCTGAATCAGAACAACAGCTTGCTTTTCATCCTGATTTCACTTTCGCCTGTTTTACTAAGGGTAAAAGTAAGTATTAATACTCAGTCGAGTTGGAGCAAGCTGTTATGATCTGTGCGAGTACATCCGTGAGCCAAGTTACCACGTTTGACCTAAATCAACTAAACCAGCGATTTGAAAGCGCACATCCAAGAGATATTCTAACCTGGTGTCTAGAGAATACAGACATGGGCATACATAGCGGAGCATAGTGTGATTTACCACCCCCTCCATGACCAAGGGTATGCAAGTATCGGTGATGAACCGCTGACGACGCCAGTAGTTTCAGGGGAACACGAACGGGCGGGGCGCTGGCGCGGTATAGGAAAAACCGAGTGTGGTATTCATATTTGACACTCCCCGGTCTAAAGACGCGGAGTTTCCTGCGACGGAGGTATAATTATTGTCGTCGCTCAGGGGTCACGGATCACGGGTGACGCCGCCACTCCTTTACAAAACTAAACATCTTTTTTGTAAATAGGGGGTGACACCCCTCATCCCATAAGTTTATAATTGTGCATAGTAGATGCACCCTGATAATCCGGAGAGTTGCTTAGGTGACTCTCTTTTTTTTGTCTTTTGTCTTTTGTCATTCGTCCTTGGCAAATCACGAACCGATCACGACATTGATTGAGTCGAGGGTGAGCCGATCCAATGGGGTGGACAGGTGTTGTTAATTGGTGTAAGGGGGTAGCCCCTACAGGGTACAGGTGTTTCGGATCATCCATCAATAAGGGGCGCGATCGCAATCGTGGGGAGTTGCTAACGCAGTCGTCTCGCCGCGATCGCAAGTCGTCTCAGCTTGATCAAAGTGACGGTAATGCAGAGTCGAGTTAATCGCCAGTAGGTTAATAGGGTTACTCGCCAATGGGGATCACCCTCATCTAGCCGTTGGCGACGATCCAGCAAAATATCATGTAGCCAATCTTGGTATTCTTCCCACTCCTGAGGCGCTTTTTCGGCAAGGGTTTGAGCGATCAAGTCAGCTAGTTTGACATCCCCTTTCATAGTAGGAGAAGCATCGGTTTTGACCGATCGCCTGGTGATGAGGCGATGTTGTCGGTAAGCCAGAAAACTAATGGTGAGGCTGAGAATTACTAATCCGATACTTAATCCTAAGGCGACATAGCTGGGTAATCCTAGCCAGAAAAGCGCGATCGCAACTCCAGCAATAGCAACGTAGATGGTAAATTCAACAGTTAGATAGATCAAGGTTTTGGCGATCGCTTTTACACCACGCCGGATAAAACGTATTATCTGCGAAACGACGTGGCGGCGGTGACGGTTTCGTTGCATCATTTAAAGTTCTCCCAGTACAGGTTGCAAATGTTGTAAGGCGTTGAGGAATTGTTGCTTTTTCTCTAAGGCTTGCAAGCCAGAACCTGTGATTTTGTAGTAACGTCGGCGTGCGCCTGTGGTTTCCTCCGGCGCTTCATCACCCCAGCGAGAGGTCACAAATCCCCGCTTTTCCAGTTTTCGCAAGGTGGGGTAAAGGGAACTGAAGCCAATGGTGCGTTCACCGTTGCTAGCTTGCGCGATCGCACTCATAATCTCCAATCCATAGCGTTCTCGATACATCAGCGCATTCAGGATCGACTCTTCTATCAACGTCAGATTCAGCGTGTCGTCTTTGTTGCGAATAGGCATCGGGTCATCCATACTATATTCATAATTTTATTATATATTCAATTTTTGAATATAGTGGAGATGAAGCCGTTCCTAGTAGGCGCTCTTTGCGCCTCTATAGTTAGCGCTGTCTATAATAAAGCCAGAAAAAGAAACGCGATCGCGATGAGAGTCACCACAGCCAAATGGACAATAGACGAATATCACCGCATGATTGCGGCGGGGATTTTAGAGGATCGGCGGGTGGAACTACTTCAGGGAGAAATTGTTGAGATATTACCAGAAGGAGAACCCCATG
Source organism: Coleofasciculus sp. G1-WW12-02 (assembly GCF_040219735.1). Classification (NCBI taxonomy): domain Bacteria; kingdom Bacillati; phylum Cyanobacteriota; class Cyanophyceae; order Coleofasciculales; family Coleofasciculaceae; genus Coleofasciculus; species Coleofasciculus sp. G1-WW12-02. Next base: position 40,141 of record NZ_JAVJRX010000108.1, read on the forward strand.
AAGCTGGGGAATATGCTTCAAGAGCTACGTTAACTGGAGGAATAATTTATCCCTTAGCATTTCCTGATATAAGTATATCCATCGATTCTATTGTCACTGTTGATACCCAACTGTAGGGGTGCAAGGCTGACGCCATGGTATAGTATTCTAAACTAGCATTTAGTTTTAGGGATGAAACCCAAAACGCATAAAGGTCAATTAACGGTTTGGAAAGACGAAAGGGGTTTTGGCTTTATCAAACCTAATCATGGCGATCAAGACGTTTTTCTGCATATCACTGGATTAAAAAATCCTAATCGCCGTCCCCAAGTCGATGACATTATCCTTTATCAAGTAACCGTTGACAACAAAGGAAAACGTCGTGCTAGCAATGCTGTTATCGAAGGAACGGCATCTCAGCCTAGTCCAAAACAGTTAGCCAAAACCTCTGCTAAAAGAAAGGGATCGAAAAAGAGAACAAAATCGTCTTTATTAGTCTGGGAAGTTTTGTTTTTATCTCTATTTCCTATTGGCGGTTCAGTTCACTTGGCATCAATAACATCAAATTTTATTCCTCTGCTGCTGTATTTGAGCATGAGTGGGTTAACCTTTCTCCTTTATGCTCACGATAAGTCCCATGCTAGAACCGGAGAATGGAGGACACCTGAAAAAACGTTACATTTGTGCGAACTAGCAGGTGGATGGTTAGGTGCTTTCATTGCTCAACGCACCCTACGCCACAAAAGTAGCAAAAATTCTTACCAAATCGTATTTTGGGCAATTGTGGCTTTTCATATTATGTTTTGGAGCGCTTGGCTGTTCAAACATTTATTTAATATCCGGATTTGATGGAATTACGAACAAAAATTGAGAACTTATAGCGTTGTCTTAATAGGGGACTTGTGGCTTCTGGGAAAGACATCAATCATAATTTCCGCCAAGCCCAGGATTTTGCTACACTTCAGATGACTTAGTTGGTATTTGTATCTCCAGCCATGACAGCGACTCCAGTACCATCCCAATCCCTCAGCGCTATCGCACAATCCACTCGCCAAGCGGCGCGACTGTTGGCGGTTATGTCCACTGATACTAAGAATCTAGCCATTGAAGCGATCGCGAAAGCCTTAGAAACCGCAACAGCAGATATTTTGGCGGCGAATGTCGCGGATTGTCAAGCCGCAGAAGCGGAGGGTATCCCCAAACCCCTTTACAACCGCCTGAAGCTGGATGAGACAAAACTAAACGCCGCGATCGCGGGGGTGCGGGATGTGGGGAAGTTGACTGATCCCATTGGCGCAATCCAAATTCATCGGGAACTCGATAAAGGATTAGTTCTCAAGCGCGTCACTTGTCCCCTGGGAGTCTTAGGCGTTATCTTTGAAGCACGTCCCGATGCGGTGATGCAAATTACCTCCCTGGCGGTGAAATCGGGGAATGGGGTGATTCTCAAAGGTGGGAAAGAAGCAGTACGATCCTGTGAAGCGATTGTTAAGGCGATTCATAAAGGATTATCTACAAGTTCGATTGATCCGGCGGTGGTGCAACTCTTAACCACCAGAGAGGAGACGATGGCGCTATTGCAGTTGGATCAATACATTGATTTAGTTATTCCCAGAGGATCGAATGCCTTTGTCCGTTTTGTTCAAGATAATACCCGGATTCCGGTATTGGGTCATGCGGATGGGATATGTCATGGTTATATTGATCGGGCGGCTGACTTGCAAAAAGCGGTAGAGATTACTGTCGATGCGAAAACCCAGTATCCGGCGGTGTGTAATGCGATAGAAACCCTACTGATCCATCGTGCGATCGCGCCGAGTTTCCTTCCCCTAGCCGCAAAAGCCTTGAAAGAACGGCTGGTGGAACTCCGTGGCGATGAAGCGACTTGCCAAATGATTGACTGTTCAGCCGCCACAGATGCAGATTGGTCTACAGAATACAATGATTTAACTCTGTCGATTAAAATCGTAGACTCTCTGGAAGCAGCAATTAATCATATTAATCATTATGGTTCTGGGCATACCGATGTTATTGTCACCGAAGATGCAGACATTGCCCAGATATTCCTCAATCAAGTGGATGGCGCGAATGTTTTCCACAACTGTTCGACTCGGTTTGCGGATGGGTTCCGTTATGGGTTTGGCGCGGAAGTCGGAATTAGTACAAATAAATTACCGCCCCGTGGTCCTGTAGGATTGGAGGGATTGGTGACGTATAAGTATCAAATGACAGGTCAAGGTCAGGTTGTTGCGAGTTATAGTGGCAAGGATGCCAAATCCTTTACCCATAAGGATTTGGATTGAAGGAAACCTAAACCTAATCAGTGTTTCATCTTTAAAGCAACAGAAACGCGATCGCGATGGCACTCATCACAGCCAAATGGACAATAGACGAGTATCACCGCATGATTGCGGCAGGGATCTTAGAGGATCGGCAGGTGGAACTACTTCAGGGAGAAATTGTCGAGATGTCACCAGAAGGAGAACCCCACGCCTACTTCAGTAGTGAAGCTGGGGAATATCTGATGCGACGGTTATGCGATCGCGCAATGGTTCGCTTAGCCAAGCCGATTACACTCCCAAACAACTCTGAACCTGAACCCGATATTGCCATTGTGCAACGATTGGGGCGTGAATACCTAGAACATCACCCTTATCCAGAGAATATTTTCTGGCTCATCGAATACTCCGAGTCAACTTTAGAGAAAGATTTAGAGATAAAACGTAAAATTTATGCCCAAGTTGGTATTCCTGAATACTGGGTTGTTAACCTCAAAAGAAGACAACTGATTGTATTTCGAGATCCCCAAGATGGAGAATACGCTTCCCGATCTACCCTAACGGGAGGAAGCATTTATCCCCTAGCCTTTCCTGATATAAGTATATCCGTCGATTCTATTGTCAGTAGGTAGCTCAAGCCCTATAGCCCTTCCATAATTTATTCAATTGAGTAGAGACGTTGCATGCAACGTCTCTACATCAACCTATTTTTTGGTACTTTTGCGACTTTTTGAGGATTTTTTGGAACGGCTGCTGGATTTCTTCGCGGCTAAGAGTTCCAAGGCTTTTTCTAAGGTAATATCCTCAACCGATTGATCATCAGGGATTCCCGCATTAGTTTTACCATGCTTGATGTATGTCCCATAAGGACCCTCGTAGATATTGACGGGTTCTTTGTCCTCTGGATGCGCCCCTAATTCCCGTAATGGAGTCTTGGACTTGCTGCGACTACCCCCTTTGGATTTTTTCGGCTGAGACAATATCTCCAATGCACGCTCTAGGGAAATTGTCAATACATCGTCCTCTTTTTTGAGGGAACGATAATCTTTTCCCTCTTTACCCTGGTTGTGGACAACATAAGGACCAAAACGCCCCAATCCCGCCTGAACTTTGCCCCCAGTTCCAGGATGAACACCTAGAGTACGCGGGAGTGCTAATAGACCCATCGCCATGTCTAGGGTGACATCTTCCATGTTCACCCCTTTGGGTAAAGACATCCGCTTCGGTTTCTTATTCTCCTCAGAGACTTCACCCAATTGGACATAAGGACCATAACTCCCGGTTAACAGATAAATCGGTTCGCCCGTTTCGGGGTGCAGTCCCAGTTTTTCCGGTCCTTGGGTTTTTTGTTTGAGGATAATCTCTACCTGTTCTGCATCCAGTTCAGAGGGGGTCAAGTCTTGGGGAATGGATGCGGTGACGGAGCCCTCGCCATTTCCGGCTTCGATATAGGGACCAAATTTACCGATGCGAACTTTAACATTCAGATTTTCTAGTTCTACACTCCGGGCTTCATTGGGATCAATTTGGTCTTCCCGTTCGCGAACTTGGGTTTCTAAGCCATTGTCACCCCGATAGAATTTCTCCAGATAGGGTAGCCATTCGGCTTCTCCGGTGGAGATTTCGTCGAGGGTTTGTTCCATTTTGGCGGTAAAGCTGGTGTCTACCAAGTCAGGGAAGTGTTTCTCTAGTAAACTGGTGACTGCAAAGGCGGTGAAGGTGGGGATGAGGGTCTTTTTTTGCATTTGGGCATAGCCGCGATCGATAATTGTACCGATAATGCTGGCGTAGGTACTCGGACGCCCAATTCCTTCACTTTCTAGGGTTTTGACCAGGGAGGCTTCGGTGTAGCGCCCTGGGGGTTGGGTTTCATGACCGATGGCTTCCAGGTTTTTGCACTCCGGATGATCCCCAGCGGCTAAGGGGGGAAGGACAACTTCTTGGTCTTCTAAAGCGGCTTCGGGATCATCAGAACCCTCCACATACGCCCGGAGGTAACCGGGAAAATCGATGCGTTTTCCTGTAGACCGAAATCCTGCATCTTCGACTTCGAGGTCTACGGTAATGTGGGTTTGGCGCGAGTCTGCCATTTGACTGGCGACGGTGCGTTTCCAAATTAACTCATACAGTTGCAATTCGCGACCCGATAATCCGGTGTCTCTGGGGGTACGGAACGTACTTCCGGCGGGGCGAATGGCTTCGTGGGCTTCTTGGGCGGCTTTACTTTTGGTGCTGTACTGACGCGGTTTGGGGCTGAGGTATTGCTGACCATACATTTGTTCGACGCAACTCCGGGCTGCTGCGATCGCTTGTGCGGATAAATGCACCGAATCTGTCCGCATATAGGTAATATACCCCTGTTCGTACAAGTTTTGAGCCGTCCGCATTGTATCCCGTGCCGATAAGCTTAATTTGCGGTTGGCTTCCTGTTGCAGGGTAGAGGTAGTAAATGGGGGGGCGGGTTTGCGGATGACGGGGCGTTCTTCCAGGTCAGTCACTGTCCAGGTTTTGTCCACCAGCCGCGCTTGCAAGTCTCGCGCCTCAGCTTCATTCAGCAGCCGCACCGTCCGCCCTTGGATAATTTGCCCCGTGTTGGCGTCGAAATCACTTCCAGTGGCAATTTTTGTCCCCGCTAGGGTGACGAGGCGGGATTCAAAGGGGGTGTTGTCTTGGTCTAAAAGGGCTTTTAAGTCCCAATAACTCCCTTGACGGAACGCACGGCGTTGGCGTTCTCGATGCACCAAAAGCCTTACCGCAACGGATTGGACGCGCCCCGCTGATAATCCCCAGGCAATTTTTTTCCACAACAGAGGTGAGAGGGTATAACCTACCAATCGGTCTAAAATTCGCCGGGTTTCTTGGGCGCGTACCAGTTGGTCATCAATATCCCGACAATTTTGCAGGGCGTCACGAATCGCTTCTTGGGTAATTTCGTGAAAAACCATGCGTTTGCAGGGAACTTTGGGTTTGAGGACTTGCAATAAATGCCAACTGATGCTTTCCCCTTCCCGGTCTTCGTCTGTGGCTAGGACTAATTCTTCGGCGTCTTGTAGGGCGTCTTTGAGTTGTTTGACGACTTTCTTTTTATCCTTGGGGACAACGTAGATGGGTTCAAAATCTGCTTCCACGTTTACCCCCAACTGCGCCCATTTTTCTCCCTTGATGGCTTCGGGGATCTCACTAGCCGATTGAGGAAGGTCACGAATATGACCCATTGACGCTTCTACTTGGTAGTCCGAAGGCAAGTAGTTACGAATGGTGCGAGCTTTGGTGGGAGATTCGACGATGACGAGGGTGGTCATGGGAGTCCTCAAAATAGCAGCTTAGCTGAACAGTCTAATCTAAGTAGTTTTGGCGAGGTGTCAAGTCATTGATCCGTCCTCAGGGAATTTTGACCCTTCATTTTGGCAAGAGGGTATGGTTTTGAGTGGGAGTGAGGTTCATAGGTGTTAGCGTATGCCGTGTATGATGGCTAGATTAGGTGGTTGGTGCATCCCCAAAGTCGTTACTAGCAGGGCTATGCCAGGAATACAGTCCCAGTTAGTCCATACTACGCTATGGCTTTGGGTAGGTCATCTATGATATTGGTCTCTTCTTCTCTTATATATCCCATCTTCACAGTAACTGCACTTTTTCCAGAGGGAAGGTGGGGAAGCCGAGGCGTAGGGGCGGGTTTTATAGATAACTTATGGTTATACAGTAATAACTTGACTAAATCCGCCCTTGTAGGGAATCAGGGGGAGAAAATGGAAGAACGCAAGTTCAACTGTGGGCAAAATCCAGAGTTTTAGAAACAGTGAATAACTATAGTTCTTAAAACCAAAGGACTATATTTTTTATGTTTATCGTCAATATAATTACTGTTGGAATCGCTAATTCAATGACATGTTACATATTACTCACGGTGCAAAATTAGCCACTTCCACATTCGATTGGAAATCTTTAGCCGATCGCATTCCCAATCGTCAGTTGCTAGAGTCTGTGTCAGGAGTCGGATAGCCATTGCCTACCTGACATGACATCCTTTTTAACAAGGCGCTAATGTTAACGCTTGACCGGTGAGACTGAATGCCCGAACTTCGGTAATTTTTACCTGAACTAACTGTCCTTTTAATTGATTAATATCCCCAGTAAAGAAAGTCAACCGATTCCCCCTGGTGCGTCCCATTACTTGGCTGGAATCCTTGGGATTTTGATCTTCGACGAGGACTTCTTCAATCCGCCCTAAATAACGTTGCGATCGCGCGGCGGCTTTGGTGTTCACTAAATGGTTGAGCCGTTGCAAGCGATCGCTCTTGACCTCTTCACTCAGTTGATTCTCCCACAGGGCGGCGGGTGTACCAGGGCGAGGGGAGTAAGCGGCGGTGTTTAATTGGTCAAATTCAATATCCTCCACCAGTTTCAATGTATTCTCAAACTGTGCTTCGGTTTCTCCCGGAAAGCCGACAATCGCATCCGCACTAATCGACGCATCGGGCATATAATTGCGAATCGTATCAATAATTCGGCGATATTTTTCCTGGGTGTATCCCCGCGCCATGGCTTTGAGGATATCGTTATCTCCAGATTGGAAGGGAATGTGGAAATGTTCGCAAACCTTGGGCAATTCCTTACAAGCGCGAATCAATCGTTCCGTGAAATAGCGGGGGTGACTCGTGGCAAACCGAATCCGCTCAATGCCGGGGACATCGTGAACATAAGAGAGTAAATCTGTCAAGGTGTGCTGATGTCGTCCCGATTCAGTCACGCCAGGTAAATCTCGCCCATAGGCATCAATATTTTGTCCCAGCAGGGTAATTTCCTTATACCCTTGGCGTCCTAATTCCGCCATTTCCGCCCGAATCGCTTCGGGGGTGCGGGATTGTTCCACACCGCGCACATTGGGGACAACGCAGTAGGTGCAGCGTTCGTTACAGCCGTAAATCACATTTACCCAAGCGGTAACGGTGCTATCGCGGCGGGGTTTAGTAATGTCTTCGACGATATGGATGGGTTCAGTGGCGACAACTTGGTTCCCATCACAGACTTGTTCGAGTAAGTCTCTGAGGCGATTGGCGTGTTGGGGTCCCATAACCAAATCCAATTCTGGGACACGTCGCAGCAGTGCTTCTCCCTCCTGTTGAGCGACACAGCCGGCAACAATTAAGGTAAGGTCAGGTTGTTCTTGTTTACGCTTTGCCTGTCTCCCCAGGTAGGAATAGACTTTTTGTTCGGCGTTATCGCGAATCGTGCAGGTGTTGTAGAGAATTAGGCTGGCGTCATTGGGGTCTTCTGACCACTCAAATCCCATATCTTCTAAGATACCAGCCATGCGTTCCGAGTCGGCTTTGTTCATTTGACAGCCGAAGGTGGTGATATGGTAGCGACGGGGAGAGGTGGTCATGTTAGGTTACAGGGTTTTGAGATAGCGTACAGATTCTTATTATAAGTTTTGGTTGTTGAACAAGGGAAAAGACTCCTCCCCTTTCCCCCTCCCTAACCCTTCTGGTGCAAGGGGAGGGAATCAGGAATCGAGTAAGCTTTAGGTGTAAACTCTTGCAATTTGGGAACGTTTAATTATGTCACTAGCTGAGGTGCTTCCTGCGGCACGACAACTCACCGCAACGGAAAAGCTCAAACTGATCCGAATTCTGGCTGAGGATTTGGAGACGGCTAAAGATATTTCACCGTTGGAACCCTTTAAAATCTATGACTTGCCAACCCCTTATGATTGTTTTGGCGCAGGTGCAGTTTTAATGGAAACCCTCAAACCCTCCGATGCAAGTCAGCAGTGATATATGCGGTTTAAATATTCAACCACTAGCCCAACTCAAAATGAGTTTGACAGCCTGCCGAGACTTCCGCTAATGCTACATCGGGAAGATCATATAGTTGAAGCTATTGGGCTAGTGGATAGCGGTGCTACAGTTAATGTTTTACCTTTTGAACTCGGTCTTCAATTAGGGGGAATTTGGGACAGACGATCGCAGAGCTATTATTCAGTTAGCGGGTAATCTTAGCAATCAGCTAGCAATGCCATTTTCTGCGATCGCCAAAATCGGAGACTTTCCCCAGGCAAAATTGCTGTTTGCATGGGTGCAGCGTCCAAACACACCATTGATTTTGGGTCAGACTAACTTTTTTATTGAATTCGATGTTTGCTTCTACCGTTCTAAATTAGAATTTGAAGTCAAGCCAAAATCTCCTTAGCCAGCCAGCTAACTCTACCATTGCACACCAGACCGAAGCAAGGTGGTTGGTGAATTAGTACAATGAAAAATGCGATCGCGCTGAATTAATTAATGCGTTGTTTCGGTATCAAGCTGTTGTAGAGACGTGCCATGGCACGTCTCTACAATGGTGCAGGTGTTGTATTAACTCTACAGAACCCAGATTAAGGCGCAGGGACATAATGTAGGGGTACGGCATTGCCGTACCCTTACAGGTAGCGTTCAATAAACATAATCCGCCTATCCTAACGGGTGAAATGGCAAGAAATGGGAAAGGAACTTCACCTTCAGCGTGAATCGGGACACAATCGGAACTTGGATTATCCGTTGTCGGGAACCCGCAACATCCGTTCTTCAATCGCCGCCCAGGTTTTGGGCGATACCCGCACGGCTGATTCCTTGCACTGAACCATCAGGATATTGGCATAGCAATAATTGGACATTGCCGTTGCTTCTGCTTCAGATAAATTGATCAATTTTGGGTTAAGATTAAAACCTTTGAGACAAGTCTGTAATAGTTGATCAGCAAATGATCGATGTTTTTCTAAGGGTTGATCATCGTTGGGTACTTTAGTTTTTAGAGCTTCTAGTCTGGCAATCAAGACAGTGAGATTGTCATCTTTAAAAATTTTAAGTTCTTTCAGTTTGTAGGCATTATCGATAGCTTTAGTAATAGTCTGGATGTAGGCATTGGCTTTGGTGAGGATGTAGGACTCGGCGTAGGCGTAGGTGTAGGACTCAGCGTAGGCTTTGGCATAAGCGTTGGTGAGGACGTAGGCATTGGCATAGGTGTAGGCGAGAGCTTTGGCATAGGCGTTGAGGGAGGCGTTGGGGGAGGCGTTGGGTAAGGCGTAGGCAAGGATGTTGGCGAGAGAGTTGACGTTGGCGATCGCACGTTTTGCCACAGGCTTCATATTGCTCTCAGAATCAGCCGTGATCCAATCTGCCCAACGTAATAAAGCTTGTAACCGGGGAGTATTAATATAGGTTTGCGCTTCTTTTTCCATCAACAATAGCAACTCATCTGCCCCACCTCGCATCAATCCAGAAACCAACAAAAATACCTCTCGCCAGCGCTCATCGCTAAGATGTTCCTTGACTAACTTATCAATTTGGCGATGATCATCACCCGCATTTCTCACAAAAGGCGTGATTGCGAATAGCAGAAACCTTACCAGACAAGGATTTAAGCCCATTTCTTCACCCCCAGTTGCACAGAACAGTGTGTTGCGCCTTCAAGCCTCTGAATAATCATTTTTCTCAACCTA
>NZ_JAVJRX010000109.1:0-10594 GCF_040219735.1 Coleofasciculus sp. G1-WW12-02
GTAGTCGAAATTAGAGGTAGGACAGCCGTGGGACACACGGTGGTTAAGCTTTCTGAGGGTAAAGGTTCCGTCCTAGAAGACGATAAACTCTGCCTCCCTGTGACGGAAGAATCCCCCGCGTTTTAACCGGGGGAGTGTCAATAAAGCGCAAAGGTTGGACGATGCTGACTCCAAGGTTTTGCGGCTTCTATTTGGGCGGCTAAACTAATAATAGTTGTTTCATCGCCAGGACGACCAACTAACTGTACCCCCAAGGGTAAACCATCGGGTGTGAAGCCTGCGGGAACAGCAATCACAGGTTGTCCCGTGACGTTAAACGGGGGACAGGGGGCAATCCATTTAATGATATGATCCAACTCCTTAGCCGCTCTTTTTTTTGCCCATTCTCCGACTCGAATCGTTGGATGCATCAAAACAGGCAACACCAACACATCAATGGGGTTTAGATCAGCAATAAGTTTTCGGGCGATCTCATGGAGTTTCATCATCGCTTGCGGATAAGCTCCACTGGGGCGAGAGCGCGATCGCGACAGTAAGTAACGATTTAATTTTCCCAAAAAAATCCGGGGTACGCCCACATCAACTGTGGCTTGCCAAACGATTTTGAGCGGATCAATTATCTCGGAAAAATCCAAATCAATCGACTCAATCGAATGTCCCAGTATTTCTAACAATTGCACTATCTCCATAACCGCCTGGGTACAAACCGGATCAGCCTCTCCCATCGGCTTCAGGGTTGTGGCAAACCCAATGCGTAAACGCTGAGGCGGTTGCTGGGTTGCCTCTAGAAAGGAAATCGGCGGTGTTGGCAACCAGTAAGGATCGCCGGAAACATAGCCAGACATGACATCCAGCAAAGCCGCCGCGTCAGCCACCGTGCGAGCGATGACTCCCTCTACACCCAAGCCACCGACTTTTTCCCCTAAAGGTGCTGATGAGATTCGTCCCCGTGATGGTTTAATTCCGACTAAGCCACAGCAGGCTGATGGAATCCGCACCGAGCCTCCTGCATCTCCTCCATGAGCGATCGGGCAAAGCCCTGCGGCTACGGCTGCTGCTGAGCCGCCACTGGAACCACCGGAGGAGTAGGTCAAATTCCAAGGATTACGGGTAGGTGCAAACCCTCTGGATTCCGGGTAGGGAGACGTGCCAATTTCTGAGGTTGAGGTTTTGCCCAGAATCGTGAAGCCGGCTTGGCGAATCTTAGTCACTACACCAGCATCTTCTGTGGCGATGCGCTTTTTCAGTAAGTGAATACCGTAGGTGCAGGGGACTCCAGCGACGGGAGATAAGTCTTTAATCGCAACGGGAACGCCAAAAAATGCGGGGAGGGAAGAGGGTTCTGTACTGGGGGCGGCTAATTGTTCCGTTTTGGCTTTCGCCTCTGCTATGGCTTGCTCTGCCATCACAGTAAAAAAGCTATTTAGGGAACTGTCAAGTTGTTGAATACGATCCAAGTAAAGCTGGGTGAGTTCTAGGGGAGAAATCACCTTATCGCGAATCAGCCGAGCCTGCTCCAATGCTGGAGTAAATGCTAGATCAATCGAATCCATGATTATAGATTTTATTTAATTATGGGAAGATTGTGGTACTGATCATGAGTCGAGCAGAGTCGTTAAGGAGCAAAGATTTCATTCATCCGTTACCTTTGCTCGCATTGCTTTAATCTGCGATCGCCTACTTTTGCTATCTAGACGTTTGCGTTGAGAACTTCGAGTTGGCTGGCTTTGTCTACGGCGTTTGGGAAGTGCGATAGCGAAGCGCTGCTGCGAAGCGCAGATCGCACTCTTAATCAACTCTTGCAGTCGCAGCCGCGCTTCTTCCCGATTCTGCTGTTGGCTGCGGTGTTCCTGGGCTTTGATGATAATCACCCCGTCTTTGCTAATGCGCTGATCGGAACGCTTTAACAGCCGCTCTTTGTAGCGATCGGGCAGTGAGGAAGCCTGGATGTCAAAGCGCAGGTGAATGGCACTCGCCACTTTATTGACATTTTGTCCCCCTGCCCCTTGAGAGCGTACCGCACTCATCTCAATCTCATCCTCTGGAATACTCACAGTCTTAGAAATTTGTAGCATAATTTAACAATCGATTAGAGATGAGTCATAGTATTTGAGCAGATTTTATCCAAGTTTGCCTTGACTGATTATCTCCCTATAGACCGAGTTGTCACCAAAACAAGCCGATGGATCGATTGAATTTCAAGGTACTCCAGCAATTCTGGACGATCGCCAAATCCTATTGGTTAGGAGATGAGAAATGGCTTGCCAGAGGGTTACTCCTGAGTGTTGTGCTGTTTCTGCTAGCCTATACGGGATTGAGTGTTCTACTCAACAACAAGCGAGGGGTATTAATCTCAGCCCTTTCTGCCCAAGATGAAGCCCGCTTCTGGCAAACGGTGATCATTTTCATCGGTGTGCTGGTGATTTATGCACCTCTGTTAGCCGGCTATACCTATCTGCGCGATCGCCTCAGCCTGCAATGGCGCAAATGGCTCACCCATCGATTTGTGGATAACTATTTTTGCGATCGCGCCTATTACAATTTGCATATCGGTAAAACCGACATTGATAACCCGGATCAGCGGATTGCCGAGGATGTCAGGAGTTTTACCCAGGAGTCTCTCACCTTGTTGCTGGTGTTGGTGGAGTCGGTGCTGTCAGTGATTGCTTTCAGTAGCGTACTCTGGGGCATTTCTAAACCGTTGGTATTTTTTCTGGTGCTGTATGCTCTGATCGGAACTCTGGTGACGACTGTAGTATTTGGGAAACCCCTTGTCCGACTCAACTTTGAACAACTCAAGCGGGAAGCGAATCTCCGCTTTAGCTTAGTGAGAATTCGAGAAAATGCGGAAGCGATCGCGTTTTATCAGGGGGAGGAGCAGGAGTCGAATCAGGTCAAACAGCGGTTTTTTGATGTGTTTGAGAATGTCAAACGGCTGCTGGTTTGGGAGTTGAATTTAAATATTCTCACCAATGCTTATGAGTTCATCCCCTTTATCCTACCTGCCCTAGTGGTTGCCCCGGCGATTTTTGCCGGAGAAATGGAGGTGGGTAAAGTGTCTGAGGCGCAGGGAGCCTTTATCCGCGTCTTCTTCTCCCTCAATGTTGTGGTTGCTCGCTTCCAGCAATTAACCACCTTTGGCGCTGGAATTAACCGTCTCTATACCTTTGCCGAGTTTTTAGAGCAGACAGAGGCAAACCAGACATCCGACGAGCAACCAAAGATTCAGAGGGTTGAGGCAGAGCGGCTGGCAGTGGAACACCTGAGCCTACAAACTCCTAATTATCAACGGACGTTGGTAGAAGATTTGTCAATCGAGTTACCTGCTGGAGAGGGAGTTTTAGTCATGGGACCGAGTGGTTGTGGTAAGAGTTCACTGCTACGCGCGATCGCGGGATTATGGGATTCTGGTAAGGGTACAATTATTCGTCCTGAATCTGATCAGATCCTATTTTTGCCCCAGCGTCCTTACATGGTACTGGGTACTCTGCGCGATCAATTACTCTATCCTAACACCCACCTTGAGGTTGATGAGCAACAGTTGAAACAAGTTTTGGAGCAGGTGAATTTAGCGGGTTTAGATGAACGGTTTGGGGGGTTTGATGCCGAACAGGATTGGGCTGATGTCCTCTCTTTGGGCGAACAACAACGGTTAACGTTTGCCCGGTTGCTACTGAACAAACCTCAGTACGCTATTCTGGACGAAGCAACCAGTGCCTTGGATCTGGGGAATGAGGAACGGTTATATAAACATTTGCAGGCGAAAGGGACTACTTTTTTGAGTGTCGGGCATCGCTCGACGTTGGCAAATTACCATCAGTCTTTGCTGGAACTTTCTCAAGACAAAACCTGGCAGATTAAAGAATCTCTGACTGGGGTTAAAGAATAATCGGAGTACCAGCAAGGGACTCAAGTCCCTTGCTAATAGCTTAAGTCCTCTAAAGAGGACTGCAATCCTCTGCGCCAGTCCGTTGAAACGGACTTTGGCTATGAGACAGGGGTTTGAACCCCTGGCGGGATAACAACGGGTTAGGATTTAGGGTAGTGGGTTCTTATCGAAGTATGGCAAAGCAGAAAAATCCCCTCACGGGAGAAGCACTGATAAAAGAAGTCTGTCGGCGGATTCGGGTTGCCCGTAGCTACTGGAATGCTCATAATAACGCTGCCTGTCGGGGAGAGCGAGAACGCGCTTTAGACCTTTACAACACGCTGACTAAAGAACAAAAAGAGCAGATTCCCCAGGTATTGCGGGTGTGGCTGCGCTACCGCAGTGAAAAGTATTTTGGCGCACATCGAACGCCGCCCAAGTCGAAACGCAAGTCGAAATAGAATGAAGCAGACATTTGTGTCAAGAAGATATTTCATTCTAGGGGTTCGCGTTCAGGTTTTGCCTAAACTTAATGGTTGTCTTCAAGAAAATGCTTATGAATGCTTTTGAAACTTACATCCGAGATTTGCCGGAAATTCGAGCGACGGGAGCAGCCGTTAAAGAGACATCCTATTATGGGGCGTTAGATAAACTGTTGAACGAGTTAGGCAAAACGCTGAAGCCGAAAGTACGCTGTGTGATGCAATTGAAGAATATCGGCGGGGCGGGAATGCCAGATGGCGGTTTGTTTACTGCTAGTCAGTTTCAGAGGAAATCGCCTGACGCGCCCACAAATCCCACCAATCCGGAACGGGGTGTGATTGAGATTAAGGGTACTGGGTCAGTATTTCTACGAACCATTTTTGGAGGCGTTCGATCCGGAGTTACGCAAGGAATTAGGAGTCTGGTATACACCCCCAGAAATTGTGCAATACATGGTGGCGCGGGTGGATACAGTGCTGCGGGAAGAGTTGCAGATTGAAGATGGACTAGCTGACCCCAATGTGTATATTCTCGATCCCTGTTGTGGGACGGGTGCTTATTTGGTGGAAGTGTTGCGGCGGATTGATGCCAATTTGCAAGATAAAGGTATGGGAGCGCTGGTAGGTTCGCAACTAAAAGCAGCAGCCATGAATCGAGTGTTTGGCTTTGAGATTTTGACGGCTCCATTTGTGGTAGCACACTTACAGTTAGGGTTATTGTTGCAGAATTTAGGTGTACCGTTGAGTGACGAGCAGGAACGAGTAGGGGTGTATTTGACGAATGCGCTCACGGGTTGGGAACCACCGACAGAAGAAGCCAAAACTAAATTTAAACAGCTTGCAATTTCCTATCCTGAACTTGAACAAGAACGTGAAGCCGCAGATGAAGTTAAACAAGGCAAACCAATATTAGTGGTTTTGGGAAATCCACCCTACAACGCTTTTGTGGGAGTTAGTCCAAAAGAGGAGGAAGGATTAGTTGAGCCTTACAAAGAAGGATTGATTAGTGAGTGGGGAATCAAAAAGTTTAATCTTGATGATCTTTATGTGCGGTTTTTTCGGTTAGCTGAACGATGTATTGCTGAAAGGCGCGAAAGGAAAGGGGTAGTTTGTTACATTTCAAACAACTCCTGGGTTGCAGATAAATCTTTTGTCGTTCTGCGTCAGCATCTTCTGAAATCCTTTGATCGCTTCTGGATTGAGAATATGCATGGCGATCGCAGTATTTCGGAATATGCGCCAGATGGTAGAACAAGCGAGACAATTTTTGCAATCCCAGGTTTTTCTGCGGGTATTAAGCAAGGTGTTGTTGTCTCTTTATGGGTTAAGACTGGAAATAAGGAAGAAACGCAACCACTAACTTTGTTTCGAGATGACATCAACGCAGCAAAAGCCGCTGAACGTCGAATACAGCTTTTAGAAACTTTGAATGACAATGAATTTGATTCTCGATATGAAGTTGCTAAACCTGTTAAACATAACTATCTTTCTTTTCTGCCTGGAGATGTTGCCTCGCACTATTTAGAATGGGCTAAATTAACTGAATTATGTGCTGAAGCTCCGATTAATGGTCTATTTGAGAAGCGTGGTGGAGCATTAATTGATATCAATCAGGATGCTCTCTCACAAAGAATGGAAATGTTTTATGACCCAAATATTAGTTGGGAAATACTTGAAGCATTAAATACTGGTCTAACTAAAAAAGCCGCTGGATTTGAACCCAAGAAGGTTAGGACTAAGGTACAGAATTCAGAGACCTACAGTTCTGAACGGCTTCATAGGTATGCAGTTCGTCCTTTTGATATACGTTGGTGTTATTACAGTAGTGTCAGCCCTTTATGGAATCGAGCAAGACAAACCTTCTATGCACAGCTATGGAAAGGTAACTCTTTTTTGATGAGTCGTCCTGCGGGTGTAGCAAATCCAGAAGGAGTTCCTTTGTTTTATTCAAAAATTCTTGGGGACAATGATTTTTTGAGAGGTCACGCCTATTATTTTCCACTACGATTACGTTCTACCAGCCTTGGAACATCTGATAAAGCAGTTCGCCAAATGGGAATAGAAGGTCTTGGAAGTGAAGAAGATCTGAAAATAACTGCAAACCTCTCCAATGCTGCTCGTCGCTATTTACTCTCATTGGGCATTAGCGAACCAGACAATGATCCTGAAACTGCCGAATTAGTCTGGATGCACGTTCTAGCAATTGGTTATTCACCTGCCTACCTAGAAGAAAACACTGATGGTATCCGTCAAGATTGGCTCCGAATCCCCTTACCCGACCAGCGAGAAACCCTAATCGCCTCTGCAAACCTTGGTCGTCAAATTGCCGCACTCCTCGATCCAGAAACTCCTGTTGGAGGTGTCACTTCTGGCAAACTTCGTGCTGAACTAAAAGCGATCGCTGTTGTTTCCCGTGTTGGCACTGGCAACCTTAACCCAAATACCGACTTTGCCCTTACCGCAGGTTGGGGATATGCCGGACAAAAGGGTGTCACCATGCCCGGAAAAGGGAAAGCGATTGATCGCCCCTACACACCAGAAGAACAAACTGCGATAGCACAAGTCATTGAGCAACTTGGTACAGCCACCTATGACATTTACCTCAACGACATCGCCTACTGGAAAAACATTCCCGATCGCGTCTGGAACTATACAATCGGTGGGTATCAGGTCATCAAAAAATGGCTGAGCTACCGAGAGCAGAAATTATTAGGGCGATCACTTAAACCAGAAGAAGTTATTGAAGTAACCCAAATGGCAAGACGCATTGCCGCAATTTTGTTACTAGAACCTGAATTAGATACAAATTATGAAGCAGTGAAACAATCAACTTACCAATGGTCAAATCAAGGAGAAATATCCTTGAAGCCTTGACCCATGACAGACACTTTGAACAAGCTGGTTTTACTGCTCTACTCCGTTAACAGAAAAATCTTCTTCAACCCTCAATTTCCCAATCCTCAACCTGCAACCCCTCAATTCGCCCAAACTCTCTTGTATTATGTGTCACCAGCGTCAGATTATTTGCCAGAGCTATTGCGGCAATTTGTAAGTCATAAGCTCCAATGGGTATACCTCTAGTTTCTAGCTGTACCCGGATTACCCCAAAGGTAGTCGCGGCGAGATCGTCAAAAGGAAGTGACACAAATTGTGCCAAGAATGCTTGCTGTAGGGCAAAGTTGCGTTCTGGATTGGCACTTTTCATCGCTCCAAAACAGAGTTCTGACTTGACAATCGAGCATACAGCTATCTCTTGAATAGGAACCGACTCAAGCTTCTGCTTTAAGTTTAAATTTCTGCCTTTTAGATAAATGATGCAGACATTTGTGTCAAGAAGATATTTCATTCCAGGCGTTCGCGTTCAGGTTGTTCGTTTTGAGGATGTCTAATAAATGAGTCATCCTGGATGCATCCGTAAAACTGTGAAAGAGGTGCTGCTTTAACCCCTTTTGGTAGTGTCGTTTGATAGACAATGACAACCTCAATATCCGTATTTCTCATGTCAGGTAAATGAACCTTCAAAAGACCATCGCTACCGATATGAGATTTTAGAGTGATGCTCTGCATCGTTCTCCCTCCGTACCTATAAACTGATTCTCTCTCCCAATTCTGGCAAAATTCCCTGCAACTGGGCTATAGCCACTTCCAGTTTTGCCGTACTTTAATACTTTCTATCTTAGTTGGCTCCGTGCGGACAACCTAAAACCCTAATACACCGGAAAACAGGGGGCAATACCTTGGCTTCGTCTACTATTACACCAAACTCAACAGCTATCAACCCATTGAGTGCAATATTGGGCGCGGCGTTGCCATGAGTGTTACTTAATGAGCTGGAAAATTTGAGTAATTTGCTCGGCGTTCCAGGGTCTGAGTTTGTATGGCTTACCAAAGGACGAGGAATGAAAACCGTTTTTGCTGATACAGGCTACTGGATTGCTATTCTGAATACTGCTGATGATCTTCATGTTAAAGCAGCCATTACCAGAAATATTTGGATGAGCAACGACAGCGACTTTTGGAGTCTTTAGGGTTAGGATTTTTGCAAGTGAGTAGTGAGGAGGTGGAAAGGAATTTGCCAGAGGTTTTGAGTCGAATTCGCGGCGAGTTTGGACACCCTCATCCCCTAGCCCCAACTCCCACCCCCTAACCCCCCTTTGAAAGCTATGCATTACTCACATCTTTCTTAACATAAATTCCCTTGACTTTAGCAGTAATTTTGGGGGAAAGTAAAAGCCAAGTCTGGGCAATATCATGCAGTCGTCGCAGACCTTGCCAAATAGTTTTAACCCCCGGTTCGCCATCATGAGAACGGGCTAAGAACCCGCCGAGTTGGGCAATCCAACGCACGGCATCTCTTAAATTCGGAGGGGAGTCAGGGGGGTGAGGGTGATGATGAATCGTGCAATAAAGAGCCTGCCACTCATGGGTTTCTAAAATAGTGTCGGCAGGTAGATCGGGATGGTAACGGGCTAGATAGGTGATCCATAATAATCGCCAAGCGACAATCGTGTATGTAGCCAAAGCTCGATGAATGCGATCGGCACTTTCCAATTGCAGTTGTTCGAGGCGACAACCACTCTTGAGAACATAATGATAACGTTCAATCAACCAACGATAAGAGTACCAACGTAAACATTGCACCAAGTCCTCAAAGCAAGTGATGGCTAAGGTGGTTAGAAGTAACCAATTAACGGGTTCCACACCTGGGGGTGGGTCAACTTCAAGCGCTTGAATAACTTGTACACAGACAGGTTGAAGCTGTTGACGTTGGAGATGAGTATTGGGAGGTTGTAATTCTAAAGTGGTAGCCCGCAGTGTGAGAGTGGCGATTCGAGGTTGACGCTCTGGATGTCGTCTCTTTTTCCTTGGTGAGCTGACCCGTTGGCGCAACGTTCTCCATGGCTTGCTGCAAGCGCTGCACTTGTGGGTCAGGCTGTGTAAACTTGACACAACGATTGTGGTTAGCCCGGATGATAAACTCACTGTTTGGGCGGCGGGGCAATACAAACAAGTCATAGATATCAGCTTCTCGGGAGGGCGACTGTTACCACGGTTGTTTCCGGTGGAATTAGGGTTTGAGTCCCATGCAGTGCCGTTAACCAGCGATGAGATTCTTTATCTTGGATGTCTTTTTTGTGTCGTTGATGTTTCTTACCCAAAAAGGCAGGGTCTCTTGTCCAAACTTGTTGATGTAAGACTCCTAAAGGTATTCCTGAAGCGCTACTACAAAAGACCGAATGCACTTTTAAACCCCGTGATTTACTATTGTCTAGATAACCCATACCTTTCTTGCTGGGATGGTGGGTAAAATTAAGTTCTGTCGTATCTTGAATCGCAATCATCACCGCTTCGGGTTTAATTCGATTGAGAGTGCTTGTTTGGTGAGCTTGAATAATCGAGGAGGCTTTGACATGAGGAGAACTCCAAAAATCATAAGCGGCTTGGGTAGCTGCCCAGTCTCCTGATGCTTGGGGTATGCTGGCACAAGGTTGGTTAGCCAAGTCACTCACTAGACGTATGAGCCTTTTTTTGCGGCGCACATCTCCCAAGTCGGCGTATTGCAATTCTGCGGCTGCCCAATCGCTCATTTGAAGTACCTCCTAATCTATTAGGCTTGCTTGCACCAGAACACCAACAGTCAATCAAAAAAGTGAAACAAAAATTCACCTTGTTAACCAATTGATCGATCGCGCTGTTTTACACCAACCACCCAAAACTTGCCTAGGGGAGAGTGCCATAGCTCAACTAGATTTGTTGCGATCGCGCGCGCCGCTCAAAACTCTCCATGGAGACAAGTTACATCGGTTCAGCCAAGTTGTTCTATCCCATTAATACTGGCGATGGCTGCTACTGTACCACACCCTGTTGTCAGCGTGCCGTATTCCGACGTTGACGACGGGCTAGGGACTACCGATTAGCATATTAATAAATGTAACGTCATTAGATTGAAACCTAGATATGTCCAGCCTTCTGAATTGTTAAGAAAGATGGCTCTTCTAGACTAAGTATGATAAATCACTAGCAAAAATGCCAATTAAGCAGAACCCTTCTTCTAAAATTGTCGAAATTATTTAACCCATAACCCCTTCTTTTAATCAGCTTAATTTTTTGATTAATTCCCTCCACTGTAGATGGTGTAGTACGGTTGTCAAAATAGGCTAAGATTTCATCAATCCATCTTTTTATTGTTTGACAACTTTTTGGAAAATATTTATAAGCTTCTTTCATCCATTCCGCAATATCC
>NZ_JAVJRX010000110.1:0-57113 GCF_040219735.1 Coleofasciculus sp. G1-WW12-02
CCCCACTCAGTTAGTTCTCTCCGTGCCGGAGCAAAAGGGGCAAGCCTTCGCCTCTGCCAAACTGCTGTACTCGACTCATAGCCAAAACGAGGCGAAGCCTTCCCCCTTCATCGGATTTCCACGACCCCTGAATCCTTACGAAAGATGAACTACAGCTCCATGTGGACTCACTTGTACGCAAGAATATAGTTCCAGCAAAGCCATTCCACATTTTGATGCTTCTTCAGTCTTTCGAGACAATGACTTCACACAGACTTGAACTTACTGCTTATGGACACTGTTATCAGTATTTGATCTACCAAGCACTAGAGCGTGTTCATGTAAAACAAACCGAAATTGATACATACTTCAATGTTTTATCAGAACTTGGGGGAGCAATTTTAGAGTCTTCCTCCGAGTCCACCGAGAGTCTTGATGAATCTGAATTGCATACATTCTTTGAAAAATATTCAAAGAATTTCCTTCCAGTTGATCAAAACAAAGTGATTGGAGATTTAGTCAATTCATTTATTCTACAACGCTCAGATAATATCTTAAAGTTTCGTTACCGTTATCTGTTTTACTTTTTTGCGGCAAAAAAAATAGCAGAATCTCTTCAAAAAGGAGAAGAAGCTAAAAAGAGAATAAAAAACTTAGTAAATAAAATACATCTTGAAAAGGCATCGAATATAGTACTTTTTCTTACATTTCATTCTAAAGATCCATGGATTATCGATGAGATTATACTTTCTGTGATGGATATCTTTTCTGACGAGAAAGCAGTAACACTAGAATCAGGTTCTCTATCTTTTCTTCAAGATTTTACTAAACAAATACCTGAACTTATTTTAGAAGAACGTGATGCCAGACAAGAACGGTTAAAACACGATAGGCAAAAAGACATTATTGAAGAACAACAAGAAGATCGCAATAGATATGTCGATGAGAATCAAGATCCATCAGAGTTGATAGAAAAAGTGAATAAAGTAGTCCGAGCCATTGAAGTCTGCGGACAAATTTTTAGGAATAGACTTGGTTCCCTAGAAAGAAGCCATCTAGAGTTAATCTATGAAGAATCACTCTCAGTTTCACTAAGATTCCTTAACGTATTTCTAAGATTTTCGGAATACGTGCGAGAAGAGTCAATCAGAAAAATAAAAAAGACAATAGAGCATAATCAAAATATTTCAGATTCAAAAATTATTCGGGAGATAGAGTATTTTTACTTAGGAATGAATTACCTGGTAATTTTGGGTATGCTTTACAAAATTTCGTTCTCTCTGGGATCTGCAAAAGGTCGTGAAATCTATATTAAAGTAACTGAAAGCAAAGGCAATCCTGCATGGCGATTGATTCAAGAAATTATTGAATTGCAGTTTGAGAAAAAAATAGATATTAATAAGATTGATAAATTGAACATTGAATTCTCAAAAAACTACATTTGCCAGCGTTTCTTAAAAGAGATTATTCTGCGTCACTGCTATATGCACGATATAGGATTTAGGGAGCGTCAGAAACTAGCAGATAAGCTCAATATTTCAATGCAGACACAGCGTTCAATTACAATGGCATCAAAGAGAACCCAGTGCTAGTTTGTAATCGTTAATCCGGATTTATCGCCACAATTGCCCAACAGTAACCATGAAATAACCAGTTTCTATTCGTAGGTCGCCCCTACAAGTTGTTCATTAACTCAGAAATAAAGTCTGAATCTTCATCGCTTGTCAAAAGTTGAATACATTGTTCGGCATTTAAATCTTAATGTCAACAACGGCAAAATCATTGTAATGCCAGCATCTTGCTCGCTACCCATTCCCAATTTAAATGCGTGACAGCTTAGAGTTGAGGAAAACCGTTAAAGTCTCTTTCCCGTCAGCCACCTGTCCAAACTGAGATAAAAAGCTTACGACTTCGACAGAAACAACCATCGGAGAACCGTCTAAGTCTAGCCGCGCCAAGATGCTATTCACTTGCACTACATTTGCCAACGCCTCTGCAACCAAGTCTGTGCGATCGCGCACATTGGCAAAGTCAGGTAAATTCTGAACAATGCGGGTGAGTTGTAGGAAGTCTGGCTGAGATAGCTGAATTGTCACAGTTACTACTCATACGGCAAGAAGACTGTTCTATTCTGGCTTAGGGTAATATTTAGTTATTACAGCTAGTATAATCCATCAGGTGTGCGTTTATTCGTCTATTTCAAAGACGACACCTTCATAGAGCAATTCAATCGGAAATTCAAATTCAATGCTGGATAGAGTGATGGTATCTCCCGCCTGGTAAGGATAGTAAAGCCACATTCTTCCCTCTCCGCGAGAGTAACGTTCGACAGAGATTGTTTCCGAGTCAATCAAGATATACTCTTGCAAACTGGGAATTGTCAAATAGTAAGTGAATTTTTCCCCTCTATCTTTAGCACTTGTACCAGGAGAGAGAACTTCTACAATAAGTTTAGGCTTTTGAATAAACTTGCGAGCGTTAAGGTCTTGAGGGTCGCAACTGACGATAACATCAGGATAGTAGTAAATGATCTTCGGACTCACTTGCACCTTTACGTCTGAGACATTAACCCGACAACCTCTGGAACCTAGATGAGGACGTAAGGCTGTGTAGAGATTCAGAGCAATATCGTTATGAGGAATCGTACTGCCTGTCATAGCAAAGACTTCACCCTTGACATATTCATAGCGAATCTCTTGCTGAGATTCCCATTCGAGATAGTCCTCAAAGCTCATTTTGGGCGATTTTTGGGGAGTGGCTATCATAACCAAAATTGTTCAAGATTGCTTTGATTGTAGCAGTAGGGGCAGGCTCAGTATCATGCGTGTCAACTTAAGCTGAAAAGTCCGGTGAGAGGGAGAGCCTGAATCATAGGGGTCAGTCGTCGGTACTCCGGCTGAGATAGCTGAACCGTTACCGTTGCTGCTCCTATAATGGTGTAAGTGTCGAGAGAATTTCTTGATTACCACAACTATTAACGTTTAGTGTGTACCCCAGGCATTAACTGACCTGGCAAAACTTTTTCTGCCACGTTAACGTTTTACAAAAGTTTACTTATTTTGATAAAATTTGTATATCTTAATACATTAATCAACCACGATTTCTGAACTGGTTTTCTAGTCCTAAGCCAATGATTGATTAATTAATCGCCAATAACCAATGACAAATAATCCATTAAGTATTAGTGCGATCGCGATTCGCCGCCATATCGGTACCCTCGTCTTAACCCTAGCGGTGATTGTGCTGGGGATATTTTTCATTCTCCAGATTCAGGTCGATTTATTACCCTCGATTACCTATCCCCGTATTGGTTTACGTTTGGGGGCGCCCGGTATCTCACCAGAGGTGGCGGTTGAGGAAATTACTAAACCCTTAGAAGAAGGATTAAGCGCGACTGAGGGCGTTGTCCAAGTCTTCTCCCAAACTCGCGAGGGACGGATCAGTTTAGACTTGTTTTTTCGACCAGGGGGTAATATTGACCAAGCACTGAATGATGCAACAGCGGCATATAACCGCGCTCAGTCTAATTTACCCGATATTATTGAGGAACCGCGTTTATTTAAATTTGACCCCTCTCAATTACCTGTTTATGAATTGGCGCTGAAATCTCCATCCCTAAAAGATGTGGATTTGCGCGTATTTGCGGATGAAGAACTCAGTCGTGAACTGAGTGTTGTTCCCGGAGTCGCCTCCGTGGATGTGTCTGGCGGGGTAACGGAAGAGGTCAGAGTTTTGATTGACCCGAATCGTTTACAGCGATTAGGATTAGGATTAACCGATGTCCTAGATGCCCTAGATGAGCGCAATCAAGATGTGGCGGGGGGACGGATACGGGGGGAAGAGTCAGAACCCTTGACGCGGACGATGGGACGTTTCCAAGATGCGGAAGAACTGCGGAATTTGTCCTTTGAAATAGACGATACAGACGCAACAAATCCTTCTCGTCGTGTCTATCTGCGCGATTTTGCTGAGGTTATTGATGGAACGGAAGACCAACGGGTATTTGTCTTTCTGAATGGAGAACCAGCGGTTAAACTTAGTATTCAGAAACAACCGGATGCGAATACCATCGAAGTTGTGAATGGGGTAAAAAAACGCATTGAACAGCTACGGGAATCTGGTTTAATTAAAGAGGATATTGAATTATTAGCCACCTTGGATGAGTCAATTTTCATCCAGAATTCTATTGCCAATGTGGCGAGTTCGGGGTTAGTGGGAGCCACGTTAGCGGCGTTTGCGGTGCTGTTGTTTTTGGGTTCATTGCGGCAAACCTTAATTATTGTAATTGCGATTCCCCTAGCCACCCTAGCCGCTGTGATTTTAATGCAGTTATTTGGCTTATCCCTGAACGTGTTTAGTTTAGGGGGATTGGCGTTAGGAGTCGGGATTGTCGTGGATAACGCGATCGTTATGCTAGAAACGATCGCAGCCGGGGTGTCTGATAATCCAGGTGTAGGGGCGGGTTTGACCGATACCATTGAAGAAAAAACCGATAACGGAACTAAACCCGCCCCGTCTCAATCCATCATTTCCCAAGCTGAACGGTGTTCCCAAGAGGTAGAATCAGCGCTCATTGCTTCCACCAGTACTAATTTAGTCGCTGTCCTACCCTTTTTGCTCATTGGTGGGTTTTTCTCCCTCCTGTTTAGTGAATTAATTTTAACCATTAGCTTTGCTGTCGCCGCCTCTTTGGTTGTCGCGTTGACGGTTGTACCAATGCTTTCGTCTCGCCTCTTGGCAATCCCTTGGTCAAGTGGCTTAAACCGATTTTGGCTATTGCAAGCCTTTAATCGTCGCTTTGCAGCCGCAACCCTTGGTTACAAAGGGTTCCTGGCGCGGGTGCTGCGGTATCGCCTTCTGGTAATCGCCCTGGCTGTTTTAATTCTAGGTGGGGGAAGTTTAGCCTTAGCTAGTCAAATTCCCCAAGAAATTCTGCCCCGAATTGATACCGGACAAGCCCGAATGTTTGCCCAATTTCCACCAGGAACTACCCTGGATCAGAATCGACAAGTGATGATGGCGGTGGATGATATTCTCTTAGCGCAACCGGAAGCCGAGTATGCGTTTACCACATCTGGCGGGTTTTTGTTTGGTGGGAATACATCAGAAAACCTGTTACGCGGGACGAGTACAATTGCGCTGAAATCTGATAGTAATGTCGAGACATTTATTGAACGAGTCAATCAGGAATTGCAGACGTTAAATTTAGTCCAAACTCGTCTGCGCCTGAGTCCCGGTGAAGTGCGGGGAATTATTTTAAGTAATTCGCCGGTGCGCGGGGCGGATTTAGATATTGGATTACAGGGGACAAATACGCAGCAATTAGAAGCCGCAGGGCGTCAAGTGTTAAAGGCGTTAGATGAGCGCGTTACCTTAGCAGCGTTTCGCCCGGATGCAGATGATCGCCAACCCGAAATTCAGATTCGTCCCGACTGGGAACGAGTCGCCCAATTGGGTTTAACCGCCCAGGAAATTGGCGATACGATTCAAACCGCGATCGCAGGTTCGGTATCGACTCAGTTACAACGGGGCGATCGCTTGGTCGATGTGCGGGTACAGCTTGATCAAGCGGCGATTCAGCGCGTGTCTCAGATCAAAGAATTACCCCTATTTACCAATAATAATCGTCAAATTTACTTAGGTGATGTAGCGGCGATTGATCAAGGACAAGCGCCGGGTGAAATTCAGCGGATAAATCAGCGCCAAGTGTTCTTAATAGCGGGGACATTAAATGAAGGTGCAACCTTGAGTGAGGCGTTAGCGGAAACTGATGCGGTGTTAGCCGAATTAGATTTACCAGATGGTGTATCTATTTTACCCAGTTCCGCTAGTGAAACCAATCAGCAACTCCAAAATTCACTGAAGGTGCTGGGAGGATTAGCCGCGTTTATGGTGTTTGTGGTCATGGCGGTGCAGTATAATTCCCTGATTGACCCCTTGGTGATTATGCTGACTGTACCCCTCGCCTTAGCCGGGGGAATTTTGGGACTGTATCTCACCCAAACCGCCATGGGCGCAACGGTTCTAGTGGGGGCGGTACTCCTGGTAGGGATTGTGGTAAATAACGCGATCGTGATGGTCGAGTTTGCCAATCAAATTTATGAGCGAGAAAAGGTTGACCGCAAAACAGCGATTTTGCAAGCCGCGCCTCAACGTTTACGACCGATTTTAATGACCACAATTACCACCGTTTTAGGCTTGTTTCCTCTGGCGCTGGGGATTGGGCAAGGGTCAGAGTTTTTACAACCGTTAGGTGTGGTGGTATTTTCGGGATTGTCCCTAGCAACTGGATTGACGCTATTTATTATTCCCTGTTTCTATACATTGCTTCATGATAGTTTTGGGGATAAGAATAGGAAAAAAAGAATGAAGGGAAGAACAGGGAAAAAGGTAGAGGTAACAGAGAACAGAGGTAAGACTAGAGCATCAGTGTAGTAATAGCCGTTAGAAGAAAATTATAATTGTTATAACCCGCGAAGGCGGGTTTGGTCTGTGTAGCTGCGGTTTAAACCGCCCAGCTTGATTCTCCCGCGATCGCACTTAAGGCTGGTGGGCATTGCCCACCCTACTCATCAGAATCCCCGTAAAGGACTAACTTCCAGCACACCATTCGGCTTAAACACCACCTGAAACTGAGCTAAGGGTTGGTCGGGAACAAATCCAGTTTCCTCACTGCCAATACCAGCCGCTTCTGGGTCAGCTAAATCTGCCAACGGTGTTTCCGCTACATAATCCCAAGCTGGTTGATTGGTCGGTTCGTAGTCCGCGATCGTGCCATCTTCAGTGACAGCCACTCGGTAATTTAATGGTCTTCGTGATAACGGTGTTCCTTCCCACCGTTCGTCTAACGTGCTGTAGAGTTGATTATTTAATTGTCTCAGTAACCTCCGCTCCGTGATTTCGGGTCCTAAACCAGGTTCTTCCTGATAGCCTTGCCAAGGACTGATTTGCAACACACCACCTGGGGTAAATACCACCCGGAACAGAGCAAAGGTTTCTCGGCTTGCTGTACCGCCTTCTGTGGGAATATAGCTCAACTCCGGTAAGGGAGTTTTTGCCGCACTATCAATAGGCGTATCATCAACAGGTTTATACCCTAGAATATCTCCGTCTCCGCCAACCGTAACCTGATACTCTAAATTCTGATTTAACCCTTCCCGGTTATCCCATTCTTGATTGAGTTCTCTGTGCAGATAACGCTTCAAATAACTCAACTCCGTTGGATTCGTAATCTCTCGAGTTGAGGTTAATTCGTCCTCCAGTTCAGCCGCCGAAGGGGGACTTGAGGTGGGGGTTGGGGTGACTTGACCTGGGCTATCTGGGGTTGGAGACGTTGTTTCCGTGACATCAGACTCAGAGGCTGGCTTGGGAGGACGCACTTCTGGGACGGGTACAAAGAATAAAGCCAACGCTGCTACAGCTAAACTCGTCACACCAATCGCAGTGGGTGCGGTTCGCTGGGCGACGGATTGGTCAGCTTTGCGATACCGTCGGGAAATCGGTTGTAAGGGTACAGCCAGATCAGGCAACGTGTGCTGATCCGCGAGGAACTGATCGATCGCCTCAACCAAATCAAATAGCTGTACCGTTGTCAAATCAAGCTGTACAGGATTTTTGCCATCTATCCCTCCCGCAGAAGTCCCTGATGCGCTATGGGAATCAGAAGTAACACCCGAAAGAACTTCTGCGGTTTGCCCCACCCTTAAATGGTGCAAGTTTTTATCCGGAAGTTGTTGTAACTGCACCAAAGGTGGTTTAGCGCCATCAAGTTGAGGGTGAGGGACGTGACTCAAAAATTCTTGAGCATACCGATTGACAGACTCAACCAAGCTCTCAAAAAAATCTCGTCCGCCGCTAATGGGCTGCGGCTGACCCATAAAACGGCATTCTGCATTAACCAGAATCGTCATCAGCGGGCGAGCATCAAGCTGGTCTCCCCCCCCTGCGGTTGTATCACTTAATCCCTCTAGAATCAGCGTACAGTTGGGCAAACTGTACTGGCGTCGAATTGTCATCGTTTTTTCCCTATGGAACCCACAACTATAGCTACGGACGCTCTCAACCTCTGGTTCGGATCATTCATCCAACTTCTCCATCAAACAAACTAATCCAAAATCGCTGCATACCAGAGGTTCCTGTACAAAACAGCAACTGAGCTAACAGCGACAATGCTAGCTCATTTAACTTTTCATCGGTATTGTACACAGAGACCTTTGCCCTTCGTGGGTTCATCCGGCTACGGAAATGCGCCCGGAACCGCTCTAGATAGGAGGACAAGCGAAAATGTTGTTCGATGGGAACCTGCTTTTGACTCAGTTGTTCGTAAGCCAGAAGCAGTTGTCGAATCACAACCGTCATGCGGCGAGCCAGATAACTGGCTATAATCACTAAGGCTTTAGCTTCTTCTAGATTCAGCGGACGGCGCGTGTGAGAGCGTCGCAAGGGATTGGTGCAGCGTAGACGCCAAAGAACCACACGATTATTGATAATGTCCTGAAGTTCTAGCTGTTTGGCGACTAGCAGCATCGCTTCAGAACCTCCCAGTTCCAACGCTTCAATGGCAAGTAAAATCAGGTCAATCTGCTGCCGACTTCGTGACGGGCATCCCCGATCTGAGATACCGGGATCGGGTAAATTATCTAAAATTACGGGATGGGATGGAGCAGTAGAACTGTTTGTCGGCATTACGCTTACAGAAAGAATCATTCTAAGTAGCGATTGTAGGTGAACTCGTCTTCTATACAGAAAGAATTTGCAAGTGAACTACCCAACACTGACCTGATCCTTTGTGATCCTTCGCTCTTCTCAGGACAGGAGGTGTAGTGTGGGCTTCTAGATTCAGGGGGGAATACCTCATGAGAGATTTACGTCCGCTCTTGGGTCTTACTTCCCCTCCACTAGCACAGACGGCTGTTCCATCCGCCTGTAATATTCTGATACCTTCTGCTCTAATATGGGTCGAGGCGTTACTATCTCTATGATGATGAGTCCCACAGCTCGGACAAGTCCACTCCCAATACTGCTCGGATAAGCCTTGAGCAGAAGGGCAGGTAGGTTGGGTTGAGGTAACGAAATCCAACGTTTTACTGGGTTTGTTGGGTAACGCTTGCGCTCTACCCAACCTACAATTTTTCTTAACCGAGCAGTATTGAGTCCGCTCCCTCATCTCCAGTGGCATCTCATCAACCTGGTAGTAGCAGTTAGAGCAACGTTTAGAGCGAGGAAACCATCTATCAATCTCAACTAACTTACCGCCCTTTTTCTCAAGCTTGTAAGATAGGAAGTTAATTAATATTCCCCAACCCACATCAGATATTGCCTTGGTTAGCTTATGGTTACAAACCATGCCCTTGACATGCAGATTCTCTACTACAACAACTTGATTTTTGTTGATGAGCTTACGAGAAAGCTGATGTAGAAAATCCTGTCGTGAGTTACTAACTTGGTTATATACCCTAGCTACGACTTTTTTATATCTGTTCCGTGAATTACCCACCTTCTTTTTTTTAGCTAATTTCTGCTGTTTACACTTTAGGTTTTTCTCATGTTTGGCTAAATGTTTAGGATTTACGTCGTTAAGTACAACCAGACTTTGACGACTTTACGCAGCACTTCATATAACCTCCTTATTGTCTATGTTACCATTACCACTTAGCTACAGTCGGTGTTAACACACTTACTGATTCGCCCTTTCCGATGCCATCATGGCACAAGGACTCACCATTGGTCTGCTTCCTTCCATTTAATTGTTAAACTGTTTAGTCAAGCCCCTTATCTACCTATGGATTTAAAGTCGCTGATTCGGGATATTCCAGATTTTCCTAAACCTGGAATCATGTTTCGGGATATCACCCCCCTGCTGCGCCACCCAGAGGGTCTACGCTACACGATTGACATCCTGGCTCAAACCTGTAAAGAAGCAGGACTCACGCCAGATTATGTCGTCGGGATGGAATCCCGTGGCTTTATTTTTGGTCCTCCCCTCGCCTATCAACTCGGCGCTGGGTTTATCCCTGTCCGTAAACCCGGTAAACTCCCATCCGCCGTGCATACCATTGAATATGAACTCGAATATGGTATGGATCGCTTAGAAGTTCATCAAGATGCCTTTGATTCCGGTTGTCGTATTCTGATTGCCGATGATTTAATCGCTACAGGAGGCACCGCCGCCGCTACCGCCAAGCTGGTGCAAAAAATTGGCTGTGAACTGGTGGGCTTTAGTTTTATCATCGAACTAAGGGATTTACAGGGGCGTCAGAAGCTGCCTGATGTGCCGGTTGTTACCTTGATTGAGTATTAAGGGCATGAGCAATGGGTGATGGGTTACATTCTTCAGTAAAGCAATAAAGACGAATGACTTCTTCAACACAGGATTCTTCAATTCGCCATGGCTTAAATGAGGCGTGGGCGGGGTTCATCCGGATTGTCTCCAGTGAGACGTTTCTCTACATCGTCAAACGTCTCTTGCAAGCCTTATTAACCTTATTTCTGGCATCGGCGCTCAGTTTTGCCATCATTCAATTGTCACCGGGCAATTACTTGGATACCCTGCGGCAAAATCCCCAGATTTCCCCGGAACGCATTGAGGAACTCCGACAGCAATTTGGCTTGGATCAACCTGCCTACAAACAATATTGGCGTTGGCTGGTGCGAGTTGTGACTCAGGGAGATTTTGGTGAGAGTTTTGTTTATTTTCGTTCCGTATCATCCCTACTATGGGAACGCATCCCAGCCACCTTACTGCTCGCCATTTCCTCGATTATTATCACTTGGGCGATCGCGATTCCTTTGGGGATTATTGCCGCCGTCAAGCAAAGCCGCTTTGCCGATCGCGCCTTACAGGTGATTAGCTATACCGGTCAAGGCTTTCCTAGCTTTATTACTGCCCTGTTGCTGCTCATTATCGCCCAATACACCTCACCGCTTTTTCCGGTGGGTGGCATGACCAGTATTAATCATGCCGATTTGTCACCCATTGGTAAAGTCCTCGATATTGGATGGCACATGATTTTACCAACCCTTGCCCTCTCAATCACGAGTTTTGCCGGACTTCAACGAATTACCCGAGGGGCAATGTTGGATGTTTTGCGGCAAGATTATATCCAAACAGCCCGTGCCAAGGGACTTCCAGAAAATCGGGTGATCTATGTCCATGCCTTACGGAATGCGGTTAATCCCCTGATCACCATCCTGGGTTTTGAATTTGCTAGTTTGTTAAGTGGTGCGTTTATTGCCGAATTTTTCTTTAATTGGCCCGGTTTAGGACGGTTGACGTTACAAGCCGTCACCGCCAAAGACACCTATCTGGTGATGGCAGCCTTGATGATGGCGGCGGTGATGCTGATTGTCGGTAATTTACTCGCTGATTTGCTGCTCAAATTTGTTGATCCGCGCATTCGCCTAGAAAATCTTAAATAATCGGAATATGAATTATAAATCCCCTGTTCCTTGACCAAGAACGTCGCTTACATATCAATGCTCGAATAAAGGACAAATTTTACCCTTCGCTACCCTCGATGAAACCTGATTTGTAAAGGCGGGTTTAGGGGCGGGTTTAGTCGCATCTTTTGTGAGGGAAGAAACGATAAGAGTGAAAAGAACCACTACAGAATGCATGAAGCACGACGTAGCTTGCTTCTCGCGAAGCGAGTATGATAAATGACAAATGACCCATCAAAATGTTTAGCCAAATCTATTACTTAATTCTTTCTCGAGTTGACGGGCGCTATCTTGCTGCCAAACCTACCCCTAGGGATAGTGAGATGGGAGCAGGGTACTTATTGATGTTTCGCGAACAGTTTGAAGCCCTCAGCTATCTGAATACCCACGCGGCTGATCTGAGCGATCGCTTTGCCGTTGAGTCTGTTTCCGGAACTCAGTTAAAAGGATTGCTCCAACGCTGGGGATTTCATGGCGTGGGTATTGTGCAAGACCCCCTGATTCCCAAAATAGAGTTTCTCTCTTATGAGGGGTGATATCAATCGCTTCGTTCTAAGGATAGATATTTTCAGCAGATTCTTAAAAAAAATAATTCAACATGGCTCTAAATTCTATCTTTAGATTAGCTACAAGACTGATGCCATTAGTCCAAAATGAACGAATATATTATCGCTCAACCAATATCCTGACAATCATAATCTGAGATTGATGACTGTAATGCCTGTAGCCGAATCTTGTACATGCCTCACCACAACAAACAACCGTTGGGCGGTTGCTTTTTTGCATCAGATGGTGTAATAAAGGAAGCCGTAATACCGCTTGACGACGTGCTTTGTAGGGAAAGCAGATGTATTTTTTAGCGATCGCAGCAACAAGGCAACGGAAACTTATACATAAGGCGTTGGGTCGCTTTAATTGAAACTCTTTATCTTTCAACTTACACCCCAGTCAAATCAGGACATTATGACGTTTCAAGTCAATCGGTTTGATAGCCAAGACTCTCGGCGTACTCAACCTAGAAAAGGAGTGAAGTCCAGAGGGCTAATCCAAAAACTAAAACACTATATCTTTTTATTGGGCGTAGGAATTTCTTGGGGAATCGCCACCCCCCTGAATGCGGCTGAACGAATCACCTTGCAATTAGGACCGTTTCAGCAATTGGTGGCAATCGAGGATCTAGAAACATGGGCGCAAACGGGTCAGTTACCGCCAACTCTCACACCCTACCGTTCCTTACTCACCCCCCAAGTCCAGCAGGTACTCAACAGACGCCTGCAACTCGACCCCAATCTGGCTGAGAAATTTATCAATGACTTGCTGCTTTCAGCCGATGGCGCCCGCTTACTGGATCAAATTGGTGGGGTACTTCCTGATAGCAGTCTCGATCAGTTAAAAGCCGCTCTATTTTTAGCTGCACGCCAAGCGAATGGATTGTCGGTGCTAAGTTTTTTAAGAGCTTACCCGGAGGAGACAGTCACGATCAATGCCTCATCTGCGATCGCGATTGTTTTGCAAATGAATAGACCTTACTTACAAAGTCAACTGGTCAATCCGATCCTGGAGGAGGAACTCACTGTTGCGGATACCCCAGAGTTTTCGGCGGACTTTGATCCGACGGTGACCGGTTATCAATATGTACGGGAACGAACTCTGAGGCTACGCGATCCCGATCGCGATCGTTCTATTCCTGTAGATATTTACTGGGTTGGTGATACTTCAGGACCTTTGGTCATTCTCTCCCACGGTTTTGGTTCTGACCGCAAATTTTTAACCTACCTAGCGCGTCATCTGGCGTCTAATGGTTTAACCGTTGCGGCTATAGAACATCCCGGCAGTAATTTTAGCTGGCTCAGTGGGGTTTCTCTAAGCGGTAACATTGGGGAGGTGCTACCCCCATCAGAGTTTATCGACCGTCCTAAGGATGTCAGCTTTGTCTTGGATCGTCTGGCGAGAATTAATCAAGGCTATGGAGCATTCCGGGGCAAATTGAATACGGAACAAGTTACTGTTATCGGTCACTCTCTAGGCGGCTACACGGCTTTAGCTTTAGCAGGAGGACAACTAAACCTAGAGGAATTGCGACAATTTTGTCACAAGCGTAGTCCTCTAGAACGCTCACCCGCTGACTGGTTTCAATGTTCCGCCACAGACTTACAGGAAGACAAGGTGGAGTTACGCGATCGGCGGGTGGTTCAGGTGATGGCTCTTAATGCCGTCACTGGACATTTATTTGGCAATACGGGTCTAGCTGAGGTAGAAATTCCTACTTTGATGTTAACGGGAACCGATGACGCGATCACTCCCTCTCTGGAACACCAACTTCGAGCCTTTGATCAGTTAAGCGGACCTAAGTATCTGCTGGTGGCGCTGGGGGGGACTCACTTAAGTGTGACAGATCGCGCCAGTCTCAATGAAGCGATAACTAACAGTACGTTGGTGAGGGAACTAACGGATAAAGAAGCAGAACCCCTGCGCCAGCTTTTTCGAGGTGTGAGTTTAGCCTTTATTAAACAGCTAACCCCTGAAGCCCCACTCTATAAACCCTTCTTGACACCAGCTTACGCCCAATCTCTTTCGAGTCCCAGCTTATCCCTACGCCTGAGTACTCAACTCCCGCCAAGCTTAACCACTTGGTTCCAAGTGTTAACCGTGAGTAACCAGAAGATTGCCATCCGCTTCCCCACCCTAAATCACGGTGCGATCGGGACGCTTTTTTCACCCTTTGCCAACTCTCCCAAGGTTCTTACCCAGACAGATTGCTGCACAGGACAACTTAATCAGATTTTTACGAATTTCATGAATACCTATAATCGGCGTTTAACGGGTATTAGCTAACCGCTTCTATCCCTTGCCAGCTTAAACTACACCCTCTAGAGCGTCGAGCCAGTAACCACTGGTGAACTGCTCAGGCTTCTACGAAGTAAGCCTGAGCTTCTGATCTCACAGGGGAATGCCTCAGCTTGGGCTTACGTCCTAGATGCTAAGATAACCATAGATTGCTTCCGTTCCTCTATAAATCCGCTGTCTATCCCTACCCTACTTCGCCCTTGGGTAGAGACTTCCGCGTCACGTTAACCGGGATAAGAAGTACCGGGACTAGCGCTCTAGGAGATTTCAGATGTGGACTCGATTGGCTTAATTGTACGCTATTGATATATAATTAAAGGCTGGCGATATTAAACGCTCTGACCCCAGGTAGGCTAAATAAAATTTATTTGTGATCGGACTTGCCAACACTTGGTTAAGTTTGCTACCTTAGTTAAGCGAGTTAAGCGCCAAGGATAACAAGCCGGGATAGCTCAGTCGGTAGAGCAGGGGACTGAAAATCCCCGTGTCGGCGGTTCAAGTCCGCCTCCTGGCATTCCCAAAAGCTTATTTATATAGATTTAGGTAGGGCGAGAACGGTTAGTATCCTGGAATTAATGGTGCATCTGTTTGATATAGATGCGACAGTTCACTGCCCAATCCCTAAACATGCTAATTGTTGTTATAATTTTCAATCTGCTGATCTCGCTATTTGGTTTTTATCTGGCGTGGCGGATTTGGAAGTTACGACGGGTGCTAGCAGCGGCGGCTGATATTGTCGCCTTGGCTGAACGAAGTACCTATAGGGTCTTACATGGCGCTCCCCAAGCCATCTCTAGAGGGCAGATCGGTGTCCATGGATTAAAAAAACGCTATCAGCATTTAGAGTTTCAGTTACAACGAGTGCAGCGGGTCTTGATGGTGTTGGGCTTGATCCAAAAGACCTATCGGTCTAGGCGACGCCGTCATGGGAAGCGATCGCCTGCCAAAAGTTGAAAACTCTGAACCTTGCGCCAATTTCCCCCCTTTATCAAAGTCCGGCAAGAAGACCTACATCATAATCTAAGATTTGATGTGGGATGAATCGTCAGTAATTGAGTTAAAATTGCAGCATGATAACTCTAAACTACTGCTACCGGATCTATCCAGACGTCGCTCAACAAAGGTTGATAACCGAGTGGCTGGAAGTCTGTCGTGGTACATACAACTATGGACGGCGACAAATCAAGGATTGGTGCAATAGTAGAAAGACTCCAATTGATAGGTGTTCTCTAGTCAAGGAGTACATAACCCCCGCCGATGAACCGTTTCCAGACGAGTACAGGCAGATAAACAGTTTGCCTAAAGCCAAGAAACAGTACCCTCAACTGAAGAAAGTGCCATCCCAAGTATTGCAGCAAGCGATTAAGCAGTTGCATAAAAGTTGGGAATTTTTCACAAAAAGAGGGTACGGGCTTGCGAGGTTTAAGAAATACGGGCAGGTTAAATCCTTACTGTTTTCCCAGTTCAAGGAAACTCCGGTAATTGGCAATCAATTAAAGCTGCCCAAACTAGGGGCAGTAATAATCAACCTGCATCGCCCGATACCCGATGGATTTAAGGTGAAGCAGGTGCGGCTGGTACGCAAGGCAGATAAGTGGTACGCGGTACTGGCAATTCAATGCAATGTAGACGTACTAGACTTTGAGCCGACGCCAGGGGGAAACGCCATCGGGGTGGATATTGGGTTAGAAAAATTTTTGGCAACCAGCGACGGTGAAATTGTCGAGCCAGCAGGCTTTTTCAGAGAACTACAGAGCAAGTTGAAATTACTGCAACGTAGGCTAGCCCGGAAAAGTAAGCGGTCAAGTAACTACGAAAAAGCCCGGTTAAAGGTAGGCTGGACACATCACCAAATCGCTAACACTCGCAAGGACTTCCATTATCATACTTAGAAGCCCTCACTATATTTTTAGAAATTAGTGAGGGAGAATGTCACGCTACAAGGGAGCTATCGAGAACACAAGTTAGCTGTGATCTGCGTTCTTGAGCAGAGTCTTCAGGGATTTCTCATCAAATTCCCCGAGCAAATCTGCCTAAAATTGGTGTAAGGATAGAGATCAAACGATGTCAAAAAAGAGTGCTGGAGCATTTATTGGGGGTTTAGTTGTGGGGGGTGTCATTGGCACTCTAACCGGATTGCTAATTGCCCCGCGTCCAGGTCGGGATACACGACGGTTGTTGAAAAAGTCCACAGATGCCCTACCTGATTTGGCTGAAGATCTATCAACAACTGTACAATTACAAGCCGATCGCCTTTCAGAATCTGCCCTACGCAACTGGGATGGAACCCTGACACGACTGCGAGACGCGATCGCAGCCGGACGAGAGGCTTCCGCCCGGACACGAGACGAACTCAACTCGTCTCCATCTGACGTGGGGACTGAATCCCCCATGTCCGCTTCTGACCATCAAGTGTAGGCAACCTGTCGGTGATTGATCCTCTATTTTGGCTCGGACTATCCATTTTATTAGTAGCGGTGAGCTTAACGGCTGTTTTAGTGGCAGCATTACCGGCGCTGCAAGAGCTAGCACGAGCAGCCCGTAGTGTGGAAAAGTTAGCGGATACGCTGCGGCGGGAATTACCGCCAACTTTAGAGTCGATTCGCCTGACGGGTTTAGAAATTAGTGATTTGAGCAATGATATGAATGAGGGCGTTAAAAGCGCCGGTCAAGTGGTGCAACAAGTTGATCAAAGCATCCAGGGTGCAAAAAATCAGGCGAAAAAAGCGCAAATCGGCACTCGTAGTGTTGTCGCCGGTGTCAAGGCGGCTTGGAAAACCTGGAGGAACCCTGCTACTAGGCGTCGCTCCCTTGATCGCTTACCTCTGTCTGAACGCAAGGCTGTTGATCTGCAAAAACAAGATGCTGAACTGGATAGGGTTGAACCGCAGTATGAGCGTTCCTACGAGGAAATTCAGGATAATGCTCCTGTTCCTCGGCAATATGAAGGTATCAAATCTTCTGAGGAACCCTTGGAGTAGGAGTGATCCTGGAGCGGAGGGGCTTCAGGAGCAGCGGAGCAAATAAAGGACGAATGACGAATGACAAATCCCAAATATTAGAGTAAAGTAAACAAGTGTAAAGAAATCTTTACCTTAACCTGACCTTATCTCCCGTTTAAGATATCCCGTCCCTGTCCATTGTTTTGTGTATCGCAATGCTGGATCTTTTAAAACGATTTTTGGTAATCTTGGCAGCATTTTGTATTGCTGGCTCTGTTTGGGCGATCGCACCATCCGCCCAGGCTTATAACAACCCAGACCTACTCCCGAAAACCCAGACTCCCATTATTGATTTGGCGAATCTGCTGCCTCAGCTTCAGGAAGAAGCCCTAATTCAAGACATAGAAACCTTTGAAGCACAAACAGGTTGGAAGCTGCGGGTATTAACCCAATATGACCGTACACCCGGTTTAGCCGTTCGCGATTACTGGGGACTCAATGATAAAAGCGTTTTACTGATTGCTGACCCACGAGGCGGTAATCTGTTGGGCTTTAATGTGGGCGACGATTTATATCAATTTCTACCTCGTACCTTTTGGGTAGAACTACAGACACGCTTTGGTAACCTCTACTTTGTACGCGAGAATGGGGAAAACCAGGCAATTGTCAATGCATTAGATACGGTTAAAACTTGCCTAAATAAAGGTGGATGTCAGGTTGTTCCAGGCTTGCCTCAAGAACAGTGGATTCTCACCCTGATTACCTCCTTGGTAGGTGGTGTGGTTTTAGGATTTGCGGCGATTCCTCGCAAAGATGGACAACTTGTGGCTTGGCAATGGGCGTTAATCTTTTCTCCCTTGTGGGGTATTCTGTTCATTGCTTTCGGAATCGGTCCAGTTGTCACTCGAACGGCTGAATGGTTGCCCTTATTCCGAAATGTCCTGGCTTTTGCACTAGGGGCGTTAGTGGCTTACCTGTCACCATTTATTGGTCAAACGACAGCGTCGGAAATGTAATTATGGGTTGGCTGAATCAGTAATAACTTGGTTGGGGCGCATGTCTATCCATGCTTGTCAACTTAAGCCACAACCCTTGCCAATCCTACATTTTCAGCGAGGGTGCCCCCTGCTCCCAGACGTGCCATGGCACGTCTCTACAAACCCTACTCCCCCTGCTTTTAGCGCTTAAGTTGACACCAATGATGTCTATGCGCCCTGATCATGTCTGCTTGCTGCTCTGGAGCCTTAGCTAACGCCGGAAGCCCCACGCCATACCTGTACCCAGGTTGGCGTTGGGATGGATAGGCGGTCAATCGATGGGGTTCAATACCCCTGAGATTGACAACTTGCGTATCAGTTCACGGATAACATCGGACTGGGTTCTCTCCGTTACTTGGCAAAATCTAGCTAGGTGTTCATATTCCCTATCTGATACTCGTGTTGTCACTTGCTTCATAGTTGTCAATCTGCTTTCCAATTGCTACTATGATACCGTACAGGTTAATCAAATAAAGCTAACCGCTTCCTGTACGCTGCACCTTGACAACCTGGAATATGAGGTTCCGTCCAGTAACAGGCTACACGTAGTCGCATCTGTGGACGGGTAAAATTCCAGCAGTACAAAGGATGAACAAAACTTTGTATTGTTCCGGCGCGGAGGGGCATCCCGTGTCGTCAGTAAAGCCAAGAGTCTCCTAAGCGATAGCCGGATTGTCTTGGAAGCCTGCACCATACTGTACTCAGTTGGTGTGGGAATATGTCACTTGCTGACAATTCCTGACCACTGCACATTTTTTTGCTGAGTGCGACGATAGGAGAAGAAATACTCCGGTTGCTGATAGGTACAGTGAGACGCGATCGCAACTTGCTCGTGATCTAAGCCGAGTTGTTCGAGTTGTATCGCGTTCACCCGTCGCACATCTAAGCGGACTCGTCCCGGATGGGGATCATCGAAAATGGGGGAATGGGGAAGCTGCTGTAATTCATCCAAAATCGATTCAGGGGTATTTGTTTTATCCTTAGGGATAATAGTAGAACCCACTTCTATGGCAACGGTTTCCGAGACTTGATACACTTCTGGCGCGATCGCAGGTCCCATGGCAACCCGGAGATTTTCTAGGCGGCTACCTACCTCCAGGAATCGCGCGATCGTATTTGGCACAATTCGAGTCGCGGTTCCTCGCCATCCCGCATGAATAGCCGCGACTCGTCCCGTTTTTTCATCTCCAATCAGCACAGGCGTACAGTCAGCCGTGCAAACCCATACAGCTTGCTGGGGCTTTTCAGTGAAGATACCATCAGCCGCAGGTTTTTCAGGTGTCTGATTCTCCCCTTGACCAACTGCACCAATCGTGATAAATTCCGACGGCGTTAAGACAGTATTGCCATGAACTTGGCGCACCCGATAAACCGTCGCTTCGGGTTGCAGGGCTTCAACGATTTGGTCAGGGGGACGGGGTGAAAAAGCGGAGGTGAAAAAGCCATGATGCCAAGGTTCTAGAAGGCTACAGGTTAGATACGGTAAGTTGTCCCAAGTTTGCCAGTGCCACGTATGCATTGTTCAGGATAAAAGGGTAGAAGAGCACTACAATAAGCTAGCTTAGCTAACCTTTAAGCTGTAGTGGTACTTAATCAACAAGCTCTGGAAATAGCCATCCAAACCGTCACGCAACAGTTATCCCATTCTGGACTCCCAGGACTTCAAGAAATCCGAGGGCTTCCCGTCTATTTATTTGATAGCCTCTCGTCTACAAATCAAACCCTTTGGGAATTGCTGGATAGAGGAACAACACCGCCCATCGTGGTTATCGCCGATCAACAGACGGCTGGACGAGGACAGTGGGGACGGCAATGGCAATCGGCTCCGGGTGGGTTATACTTATCCTTGGCTTTAACCACTAATTTGGCAGCATCCAATAGCGCCCAGCTCACAATGTGCAGCGCTTGGGGCGTTGCTACCGCGTTGAGAAGCTATGGTATTCCCGTCCTGATTAAATGGCACAATGACCTGCTGTTGCTGGGCTATAAGTTAGGTGGAATTCTTACCGAAACCCGCCTATCTCAGGGGCAAATCACCAAAGCTGTTATCGGTATAGGCATTAACTGGAGCAATCCTGTGCCAGAAACAGGGATTAATTTACAATCCTTTTTTGAGACTCAACCAACGAGTCCAGCCGTAACCTCAATAGAAATGTTAGCGGCAATCGTGATACAGGGATTGCGATCGGGGTATCACTACGGGTTAGAATCAGGCATTGACAATTTACGGTTGTCCTATCAAGGGTTACTGTTTCATCAGGGAGCCTCGATTCAGGTCAACGGAAATCCTGGCATCGTCAAAGGAGTCACGTCAAGGGGTGATCTAAGGGTTGGGTTGACCTCAGCTGATGCAACGGATGCAAATGCTGACGCCGCAATCAGTCCAGAAATTCACCTCAAGCCCGGTACAATTAGTCTGGGTTATCCTCAAGACGTGCCTTGAATGTCCTTGTCTGTCAAACGTCAACAAATCAGCTTGGAGTCGCCAATGTTACTGGGTTAAGACGCTTCAGTTTATGGTTTTGATTAATGAATCGGTGTTCTAGTCCAATTAAATCCCTTTAAATTGACTGAAAATTTTTACTCGATATTGATAGACAGTGAGGATGAGGAGTGAGTCGCAAATGAATAAAAAAACCGTCGCCAATTCCACCCCAACGGGCGTATTTTACCGATATCCCTGGCTTAAGCAAGGAATCAGTTTGATGGGAGGGCTGGGTGTGATCAGTAGTGGTCTAGTCGTTGCTCAAACCGATGCACCAATAGATACAGGTATAGCCCCAGCTGCACCGCCTGCTCCCCCTGTAATTAAATTTACCCCACCGCCCCCAGCACCTCCAGCCCAACCTAAACCCGCAGCGCCAGCAGTCGTTGTCGCCCCCCCAGCACCTGCACCTAAACCCGCGTACCAACCGCCTGCTCCCCCTGCCCCTAAACCCCCAGCCCCCGCACCGGTTAGTGTGAGCAAGCCTCCAGCACCTGCTCCGGCTCCCGCCGCACCTACACCAACAGTGGCGACACCCCCGGCTCCCAAACCAAGACTTGACGCGCCGAATCTATCGATTCCAGCTCCCGCCACCCTAGCCAAACCCCCGAAAGTTATTATTAATCCTTCCCCCACTCAGGAAGCCGCTCAAACCCCAGCCGCACCGAATAATAGCTATATTGACCGGACAAACTACAGCCTGGGCGCAACCCAAAGTCCTGCCAAACCAGCCGTGATTCTTACCGAGCGGTCAACGGGTTGTCAAACGGTGTCGCGCAATGGACAACTGGTGAGTGGGAGCTGTGGAGGTCAAGCTGCGCCAAGACAACAAACACAAACGGTTCAGGCGGGAGTTCAGAGGGGAGTTCAGGCGGGGGTTCAGGCGGGACGCATTCAACGTCAACCCCATCAACTCCCAGGAGGAACTGGAACCCAAATAACTCGACTCCCTGCACCTCCGGTTGCATTCAACGCCCGTGTGAGTCCGCCAGTCAGGTCAGTTCAACGGGTGACAGCGTATGTGAATCCTCGGAGCAGACAGTTTACTCGCCCTCCTGGTGTCTCCTCTATGCCCACAACGGCATCACCCAAAACCACTCCCACGGGTCTGACTTACTATAATTTCTCTAACCGACCTCTAGGGCGTCCTCTAGTCGGCAATGCCAGCTTTATCTTTCCCTTAACCATTCCGGCGGCAATTACCTCAGTATTCGGTTGGCGGATGCATCCAATCGCTGGGGCTTATCGTTTCCATTCCGGTACAGATATAGCCGCCCCGACAGGTACACCTGTTTTGGCTGTTGCTCCTGGTGAGGTGGCGACGGCTGATTTCTTGGGCGGCTACGGACTGACGGTGATCTTGCGCCATGAGGAAGGCACTCAAGAAAGCCGCTATGCTCACCTGTCGGAAATTTTTGTTCAACCCGGTGAATCGGTGGATCAAGGCAGTGTTATCGGGCTTGTCGGTAGTACTGGTTTTTCTACCGGTCCCCATCTCCACTTTGAGTGGCGTCACCAAACCACCGATGGCTGGGTGGCGGTTGATGCTGGCGCTCATTTAGAATATGCTATGGCTCAACTGATTGAGGCGCTGAAGGTGGCGCAGGCGATCCAGCAACCGGACTCCTGAATATACAGGTAATGTAGAGACGTTGCATACAACGTCTCTACATTCACAAGGGGCAGGTTCTGTACAAAGGTTTAGCGCCTTATTCAAGGCATCAGAAGCCCACGCTGTCCCGTAAGGGCAGCTCTGGGTACGTCACCTAGACTTTGGCTTCCAGAGACTTGAGATATTCGGTATTGACACCGGATTCGCGGATCAGGGCGATTTTTCCAGTCCGGGCTATTTCCCGAAGTCCGAACTTGCTTAAAATCTGGATAATCGCGACCATTTTTCCAGGGTCTCCCACAACTTCGATCGTCAGGGAATCCTCGGCAATATCCACCACCCGCGCCCGGAACACTTGGGCGAGTTCAATGATCTCTGATCGCGTGGAACTGGTGCCGTTGACTTTGATCAGCATCAATTCCCGCTCAACACAAGGGGTGGTGGTAATGTCTTGAACTTTGATCACGTTGATCAGTTTGTAGAGTTGCTTGGTTAGTTGCTCAATCGATGGCTCATCCCCAGGCACTACCATCGTAATCCGTGAAATCCCAACTTTTTCAGCAGGACCTACGGCGAGACTTTCAATATTGAAGCCGCGACGGGCAAATAAACCAGCGATGCGAGTTAAGACACCGGCTTCATCTTCGACTAAAACTGAAAGGGTGTGTTTCATCAGCTAACACCAAAATGGCACAAAGGCAATTGCCTCTTGCTTATGTATAATCGGGTCTTGGCTTGACACTCTCCGGTCTAAAGACACGGAGATTCTGCTGACGGAACGTATACGTTCCCGCTGCGACTGTCAAACGTCGCCTAAACAGGCTTTTATATCTTACCTTGGTCTGAAAAAATAACAAGACTTCAGTCCGGATAAATTTGTCATTCGTCAGGGTCAGTGACCCGATTTAGCCGAATAATCTCCCTGAACCCCAAACCCCGTCGTCGGGTATGGCAAAATTAAACGTAAAACCCACGATTTCCATGACAGCAACCACTCCCTCCCTACCCACTCAATACGATCCCACGACCACTGAAGCCAAATGGCAGACATTCTGGGAAGAACAGGGTGTCTTCCAAGCCCACCCTGAACAAGGTGGTGAACCCTATTCCATGGTGATTCCACCGCCCAACGTCACGGGTAGCCTGCACATGGGTCACGCCTTGGGACAAACGATTATGGATATCCTCGTCCGCTATAACCGGATGAAGGGGTGTAATACGCTGTGGTTACCGGGGACTGACCATGCGAGTATTGCGGTTACCACGATTTTAGACCGAAAACTGAAAGCAGAAGGCAAGACTCGTCAAGAGGTGGGACGGGAAGATTATTTAAATCGCGCTTGGCGATGGAAGGAGGAATCAGGGGGTTGGATTGTTAACCAATTGCGTCGCTTAGGCGTGTCGGTGGATTGGTCGCGGGAACGGTTCACTATGGACGAAGGTTTGTCTAATGCAGTACTTGAAGCCTTTGTCCAACTCTACGACGCTGGACTGATTTACCGGGGTGAATATATGGTGAATTGGTGTCCCCAGTCTCAGTCGGCGGTTTCGGATTTGGAGGTGGAAAATAAGGAGGTTAATGGACATCTGTGGCATTTTCGTTATCCCCTGACTGAGGGAAATGGGTCAGTGGAAGTGGCGACAACTCGACCTGAAACGATGCTGGGTGATACAGCGGTGGCGGTTAATCCCCAAGATGAACGCTATCAGCATTTAATTGGCAAAACCTTAACCTTGCCGATTATGGGGCGAGAGATTCCGATTATTGGGGATGAGTTGGTTGACCCTAGCTTCGGTACGGGGTGCGTGAAAGTGACCCCGGCTCATGATCCCAATGACTTTGAGATGGGCAAACGCCATGACTTGCCGTTTATTAATATCCTGAATAAAGATGGTACGCTCAATGAAAATGCTGGGTCTTTTCAAGGACAAGACCGATTTGTGGCTCGGAAAAATGTGGTGCAGCGACTAGAGGCGG
Organism: Coleofasciculus sp. G1-WW12-02; assembly: GCF_040219735.1. Classification (NCBI taxonomy): domain Bacteria; kingdom Bacillati; phylum Cyanobacteriota; class Cyanophyceae; order Coleofasciculales; family Coleofasciculaceae; genus Coleofasciculus; species Coleofasciculus sp. G1-WW12-02. The sequence goes on from NZ_JAVJRX010000110.1 coordinate 24,320, forward strand.
ATGGATTCCTGGTCAAGATAGAAGATTATCACCATACTGTTCCCTATAGCGATCGCGGCAAAGTCCCCGTTGAACCTCTATTATCTACCCAATGGTTCGTTAAGATTCGTCCCCTGGCTGATAAAGCGCTCGAATGGCTGGATCAGCATAACTCCCCCGACTTTGTTCCTGAACGCTGGAAAAAAGTTTACCGAGACTGGTTAGTAAAATTAGAAGACTGGTGCATCTCTCGCCAACTCTGGTGGGGACACCAAATTCCGGCTTGGTATGCGGTGAGTGAAACCGGGGGAGAAATTACCGATAGGACACCGTTTATCGTGGCTCACAATGAAGCCGATGCTCAAGAAAAAGCAATATCACAATTTGGCGAAGATGTCAAGCTCATCCAAGAACCCGATGTTCTCGACACTTGGTTTTCATCCGGCTTGTGGCCCTTCTCAACTATGGGTTGGCCCCAACAGACGCCGGATTTAGAGACGTATTACCCCACCACCGTGTTAGTTACAGGCTTTGATATCATATTCTTCTGGGTTGCCCGGATGACGATGATGGGGGGTTATTTTACGGATCAAATGCCATTCCAAACCGTTTACATCCACGGCTTAGTCCGGGATGAAAATAACAAAAAGATGTCCAAGTCGGCAAATAATGGTATTGATCCGCTGATCCTGATCGAGAAATATGGTACAGATGCACTCCGTTATACCTTAGTCCGAGAAGTCGCCGGTGCGGGTCAAGATATTCGTTTAGAGTATAATCGCCAGACCGATGAGTCGGCGTCAGTGGAAGCCTCGCGCAACTTTGCCAATAAACTGTGGAATGCGGCGCGGTTTGTGATGATGAATCTAGATGGCAAACCTCCCCAAGGGTTGGGTTCGCCACTGGAGAAGGAAAGGGATAAATTAGAATTAAGCGATCGCTGGATTCTCTCCCGCTTTTATCAAGTTGTCACTCAAACCCGTCAACAACTAGAGGGTTACGGTTTAGGAGAAGCCGCCAAAGGACTCTATGACTTTATCTGGGGTGACTTTTGTGACTGGTATATTGAACTGGTTAAACAACGGTTGCGACAAAAAGGAACTCAATCGCGGCAAATTGCCCAGCAAACCCTGGCATACATCCTCGATGGTATCCTGAAACTCCTGCATCCCTTTATGCCCCATATTACCGAAGAAATCTGGCATACCTTAACCCAAAAAACGGATGAATGTTTGGCGCTGCAACCTTATCCCGCCCTGCCCGACTCGGAAGCAGAATCAGGCGGATTCCCTATTGATCAACAACTGGAAAACCAGTTCGAGTTATTAATTGGGACAATCCGCACCATCCGTAACCTGCGTGCAGAAGCTGGGATTAAACCTGGGGCAAAAGCACCCGTGATTTTGCAAAGTGAAAATCCTGATGAACGTGAGATTTTAGACAAAGGTGAATCCTACCTGCAAGACTTAGGCAAAGTCGATACCTTAACCATTGTGCCAGCCTTAGAGGAAGAACTCAAAACCACAATGGCGGGTGTGATTGGCACCATTCAAGTGATTATTCCGCTAGCGGGTTTAGTCGATGTCGAGACACTTCGCGCTAAGTTAGAAAAAGACCTCAGCAAAATCGATGCCGAAGTCAAATCTCTATCTAGTCGTTTGGCGAATCAAAACTTTGTCAACAAAGCCCCCGCCCCTGTTGTGCAGGGCGCTAAGGATGCATTGAGTGAGTCTGTGCATCAAGCCGAAATTTTGCGCGATCGCCTAAAAAGACTCTAACTCTAAAGCGATGATAAATTATTCCTTCTTGACGATCAATTCCTTACTGATTAACGACCAACAACTAACAGGCTATGCTACATCTGGGTGAAGTGCAAAACAACGACAATGGCGGCGGCATTGAACTGCAATTGCTAGCCCGTCAAGAATCTGATGACTCCTGGGCACTCATTAATCCACCAAAAAGCCTTTCGTTCTCATCAAATGAGGCGAACTCCTTTAATCAAGGCTTGTTAGTGTTGGTAGATATTTCTGACAATCAAGACGTTGTGAGTATTTACTCGGCGAAAGAGTGGGTGTTAAACTTCATCCAACGATATCTAACTATCGGGATTACGCCCATCTTCTTACAGGAAGAATTGACTCGCACTGAACAATGGCGACAGGATTTGACCCTACAAAGTCAAGATTTAACCCGCCAGCGTGCCGAAATGGAAGCCCGTCGTGAAAACATTCAAGCCTTAGAAATTGAATTAAAACTCAAAGAGCAACAACTTGAAGAACGGGAAGCTAAGTTACAGGAGCAATTAAAAAATATTGAGCATCCCGATGAGGGAGATGAGGGAGATGAGGGAGCAGGGGAAGCAGGGGAAGCAGGGGAAGCAGGGGGAGCAGGGGGAGCAGGGGAAGCAGGGGAAGCAGGGGAAGCAGGGGAAGCAATGTAGAGACGTAGCATGCTACGTCTGGGAGCAGGGGGAGCTGAGACGTTCCGATGCATCTTTTGTAGGGGCGGGTTTTACTACTAACATTTCGTTGTCACCCTGATGTAACTAAACCCGCCCCGACCTAACCGTTCAATTATTGCAAATGATATCATGTCCAGACCCATCACCCCTACTAAAAATGTACGGGCTTGGTTACCAAGCCCCTACTTCCCATCACCGTAATTATGGGTATTCAACCGGACATGATATGACAAATGACCAATGACAAATGACCAATGACATAAGACAAATTACCAATCGCCGAACTCAGGATTATTTGAATCATCACGATTAGGATCAGATATAAACCTTGAGCGATGACGATTGACTGCAATCGCAAAGTCATCCTCAATATAAAATGTCACCTGCACCGGACCATATTGTTCCTCAATCATGCCCTTAATTCGTTCCACAAGTACGGAGGTTACTCCGGCAAATTCAGGATGTATGATCAGGTGCATTTGAATATACACATAACGCCCCACAATTCCCCGTGAGCGAATGTGATAACAGTGAGTGATTCCGCCAACTTGGTGAGCGATTTGCGCGAGAATTTCTGGGGCGATCGCAGTTGGCTCAACCAGTAGGGGAAACTGCCAATTCACAACCTGCCAGCAATTCCTCACCGCCACCAGAACCAGTACAATGGCTAACACCACATCCAGCCAAACTAACCCCGCCCCGACTCCCACAAGCCCAAGGAGTACGACGAGAGTTAGGCAGACATCCAGCAAGAGTTGTCGGGCATTAAACTGCACAGCCGCACTTCTGAGTAGTTTAGCTTGATACAGTCCCACTAATGCCAACCCTAAACTGGTAATTACCACGACGCCGATTAATTGAATCAGGGGTAAACTCACCCGAACCGGCAACGTCAGCAAGTCGTCGAAAGCCCAGTTAAGCAACTGTTGACTCGATATCCCCCAGACATTCAATCCGGTAAACCCGAAAAAGCCAATCAGTAAGAATAGGATCAGGGTTTCCCACTTACCATGACCATACACCGATCGCCGGATGGGATGCTCATTCGCGATCAGCTTATATAAACTCAGCAGGGTACTGAAGCTAACCAGCAACGTCTGCATCGATTCTGCCATGAGACTTAGCGATCGCGTCGCCCAAGCCGCAGAAACTTTTACCGATAAAATAAATAAGGTTAGCCAAAGCGTCGTGAATAGTATCAGACGAGTTGTCTGAATGCGATTTGATCCTTCACTCATCTGTCAGAAGGTAGTGAACCCAAACGGGGAAACTACCCAATAGTAAGCCCAATCTGTGCTTTCTTTCGCCAAGATTGCTAGGGATAGGGGAGATGAGGGAGCAATGTTCCATATTCTCGGTTTCCCATTCCTTGTCGTCTTTATGTTCAACCCTATTAAATCTTTCAACAGTATCCTAACTAACGTGGCGGGAAACCTTCCCTTGGGAACCGTTCTGATTGTACCTTTTGTGCTGCAAATTGTGGGAACGGTGGGATTGGTGGGGTATCTCTCCTATAAAAATGGTCAAAGGGCAGTTGAAAACATAGCCTATCAGTTAATCGATGAGGTGGACAAGCGCGTCGAGCAAAATGTGTACCATTATCTGGAAACTCCTCACCAGGTTACTCAAAACCTTGCCGCTGCTATTCGTACTGGAGTTGTAGACTGGAAAAATTTTCCGGGTTTAGAACGCTACTTCGCCCAGCAACTCCAAATCTATACCACGGTGAGTAGTATGGCAATCGTCACTGAGGAACGAGAATTCTTGAATGTAGGCAAATTATTAGCAAGTGATTCTTTAGTTATCCGTGTTTTAGATCAATCGACGAACTACGCCTTTCACTACTATACTGCCGATCTTCAGGGTCAGCGAATTAAACGAACCCAAGTTAGATATGACTTTGATCCCCACAATGATCCACCCGATGGTGATTCTTGGTATCAAGCGACAAAGCAAGCAGGTAAAGGAATTTGGCATCCGCTTGTTAGTTTATCCCAGGGCGTTGATCAACCCCTATTTCTGATCGCTAATTTTTTGCCGTTTAATGACTCAGAGGGGACGTTTCAAGGGATTTTGGTAGCTACCTTTTTTGTACCTGAGTTGGCTGAGTTTCTAGAGAATGTGGAAGTGGGACAAACGGGTCAAGTCTTCATTATTAATCAAAAAGGAGAACTGGTTGCTAGTTCTACGGGTGAAATCCCCTTTAAGCCAGATTTAAAGGCAGATTATCGGAAAAACTTAAATCCTCAAGACTGGCGGATACCTGTTCAACAGAGTAGGAATCCTCTGACTAAAGCGTCTGTAAAATTTCTATTGAATCAGGTTAATAACTGGTCTGAAATCAAGCAGGCTCAAGAATTTAAGTTTACGTTTAAGCACAATCACTATTACTTGCATATTAATCCGATTCAGGAGCAATCTGGGTTGAATTGGTTAATTGTCACCGTTGTTCCTGAATCTGACTTTATGGCAGAGATTCATGCCAATACTCGCACCACGATAGGATTGTGTGTTGCGGCATTAATCCTGTCTATTATTATGGGAATTAGTACCGCTCGCTGGGTGACGAAACCGATTCTACAATTAAATAAAGCCGCTGACGCGATCGCACGGGGAGAATGGCAGCAATCAATCGCCATGAACCGGGGGGATGAAGTCGGTCAACTGGCAGAATCATTCCAGACTATGGCAGCGCAACTACAACAGTATTTTACTCAACTTCAATCCTCCAATCAAGCCTTAACTGAAAGTGAAAGCCGATTGACTCAAATTCTGGAAGCGATACCGGTAGGGATATCCGTTCATGATATTAACGGACAATTAACGTATGCCAACGAAAAGTCAAAAGAATTACTGGGAATTGAGACATTACCCGACGCCAAAACTGAGGAATTAGCCGCGACTTATCAGGTTTATCAGAGCGAGAGTAATCAATTGTATCTGGTGGAAAATCTGCCCGTCGTTCGCGCTCTGAACGGGGAAAAAACAATAGTGGAAGACCTGGAAATTCATCAACCGGATCATATTGTTCCCTTGGAAGTTTATGGAACACCGCTATTAGATCAAACCGGGACAATTATCGGCGCGATCGCAGCCTTCGCTGATATCACAGAACGCAAGCGAGCCGAGACTCTCCGACGGAATTACAATCGTACCCTAGAAGCCAACGTCGCTCAACGAACTGCTGAATTAGTTGAAGCTAACCAACGATTACAACAAGAAATGGCTGAGCGTCAGTTACTCGAAGGCAAACTTTATAGTTCTGATCAACAAATCCGGACAATTTTTGAAGCCATTAACGATATTGTCCTGATAATTGATCATCAAAAAAGCGTTCAAGTTGCACCGACGAAGCGAACGTACTTGTCCCCGGAAGACAGTAACCTGCTTAATGTAATTATTGAGCAATTTTTTGAGGATGCACAGGATTGTTGGTTTACCCAAGTTCAACAGGTATTAGAAACCGGGCAGACAATTTATTTTGACTATAATTTAACCTGGGATAATCGCCAGACTTGGTTCACTATCTCCATTGCTCCCTTGTCTGATCAGTCGGTGATTTGGGTAGCGCGGGATATTAGCGATCGCAAACTTGCCGAAGACGCTCTCCGTACCAGCGAATACCTGTATCGCGCCATGGCTAGGAATTTCCCCAATGGGGCAATTTTCCTGTTTGACCCTAATCTACGCTATCTGGTGGCGGATGGTCAGGCGTTAGCACAAGCGGGATATAGCTGGGAAGCGTTGCACGGGAAAACCATCTGGGAGGTTTTACCCCCAGCAACTTGTGTCATGGTTGAGCCACTCTATCATGCTGCTTTGGCTGGAATTGAGCAGACTCAAGAAATTAGCATCGGAGGTTTAACCTATTTGTGTCAGAGTACGGCGGTGAGAAATGATGCGGGTAACGTAATCGCCGGGATGGTTGTTACCCAGGATATCACCGAGCGTAAGGAGTTTGAACAAGCTTTAATCAGGAGCGAGAACCGCTTCCAAGAAATTGCCAGAACCGTGAGTCAATTCTTCTTTGTCCGCTCCACGAGTTCCGGTAAGTTTCTTTACGTCAGTCCAGCTTACGAAACAATATGGGGACGCTCCTGTGAGAGTCTATCTCAAAACCCCGAATCTTGGATAGAGGCGGTACATCCAGAGGATCGCCAATTGGTTCTCGATTCCCTTAGCCAACAGTTTCAAGGACATCCGGTGACGCGAGACTATCGGATCATTCGAGCCGATGGTGAACAACGCTGGATTAACGCTGATATTTCCTTGGTGCGAGATGAGACAGGAGAACCGTTGCGGTTTGTCGGTTTGGTAGAAGATATTACCGAACGGAAACAGGCGGAAGAAGCCTTACGCTACAGTGAGCAACTGTACCGTACTATGGCAAAACACTTTCCCAATGGGGCAATTTTCTTGTTTGATCAGGATCTCCGGTATTTAGTGGCAGATGGTCAAGGATTAGGTCGCTCCGGCTCAGGATATAGTCGAGATGTACTAGAAGGAAAAACAATTTGGGAGGTTTTATCTGACCAAGAATGTGCCGTAGTTGAACCCCTGTATCGTCAGGCTTTAGCCGGGATAGAAAAAAGCCTGGAAAGGCCCTATCGAGATCGGATTCAGCTCCTGCAAACGCGGGCGGTGCGAAATGAGGCGGGAGAAATTCTTGCCGGGATGGTTGTCGCCCAGGATATCACCGAACGTAAACAAGCCGAGGAATCCCTCAGAGAAAGGGAAGCATTTTTACGCAGTATTTACGAGGGCATTGAAGCGGCTGTCTTTATCGTTGACGTTCTGGAAACGGGTGAATTTCGCTATGTTAGCATTAACCCGACTCATGAACGGATGTCTGGTCTTCGCTGCTCAGAAATACAGGGAAAAACACCACAAGAAATATTAGCACCAGACATTGCCGAGGCGGTGTGCCAACGGTATCATCACTGTCTGGCGGCGGGAGAGCAGATCACTTATGAACATTCGCTACAAATTAACGAAAAAGACTCTTGGTGGATTAGTAATTTAACTCCCCTGAAAGACAGTAACTCCCGCATCTATCGACTAATTGGCACGAGCTTGAATATTAGCGATCGCAAACAGGTTGAACTCCAACTTAAGGAAAATCAAAGGTTTATCGAAAAAATCATCAATACTTCGCCACAACTGCTCTACCTGTTTGACCCAACAGCGAGAACAGATCTGTATATTAATCGACAATCCCTCGATATATTAGGTTACACCCCCGAAGAAATTATCTGCCGGGGGATAGAGTTTTTCCTGGATGTTCTCCATCCCGATGACTTGCCTTTGATTGAGCGGAATATAAACTTTTGGCAAACGGCATCAGATAGCGATATTTTATCCACCGAGAGTCGATTTCGCCACAAAGATGGCTCTTGGCGCTGGTTACTGTCACGGGAAGTGGTGTTTGAGCGGGATGAAACGAATCGGGTGATTAAAATTTTGGGAACCTCTCAGGATATCACCGAACTCAAAGAAGCCGAAGATGCTTTACGACGGTATGAACGGATTGTTTCATCGACAACCGATGCCATTTCTTTGCTGGATATGAATTACACCTATCAAGTTGTCAATCAAGCCTATCTAGATTGGAATCAAAAAGGATCTGACGAGATTGTCGGATATTCGGTGAGTGACTTGATGGGAGAGGAGGTATTTGAACAGGTGATTAAACCGAATTTAGATCGATGTCTGGCGGGGGAAACCATAAACTATCAAGAGTGGTTTGACTATCCGGGGGGGAAACAGGAATTTATCAGCGTCACCTATATCCCTTACCTGGATGCTAATCAGCAGATTTCCGGAGTTATCGTCAATTGTCGGAATCTCACTAAATTGAAACAGGTGGAAACCAAATTGCGGCAAACGAATCAGGAAATGCAAGCCATTTTTGATGCGTTTCCCGATATCCTGTTTCGTCTGGCGGCGGATGGTACGATTCTAGATTTTCGTACCAAAAACTCTGAGTTCTCTACCTCACCAGAATCATGTCTGAATCATAACATTCAAGAGGTATTACCGACTTCAGCAGGCGCAAAACTATATGGGGCGATTCAGCAAGTTTTGGCAACGGGATCACTGATCAGTTTAGAGTATTCTTTACCCATTAATCAGGGGGAACAATACTTCGAGGCGCGAATGGTTCCCCTGAATCACAATGAGGTAATTGCCCTGACTCGCAATATTAGCGATCGCAAACAAGCTGAACTTGCCCTAGAAGCCTCTCAAGCTCGATTTTCTGGAATTTTAGACATTGCTAATGATGCGATTATTTCTGTCAACGAACAGCAACAAATTACCCTATTTAATCAGGGTGCGGAAAAAATGTTTGGCTACAAAGCCGATCAAGTATTAGGTCAACCTCTAGATTTACTCTTACCTCCTCGCGCCGCTAGAATTCACCGCCATCACGTCAGTAATTTTGCTGAATCTGTCGGTACAGCACGACAAATGGGAGAACGCAACGAACTTTTTGCTCGCCGTCAGGATGGAACAGAGTTTCCCACAGAAGCCTCAATTTCCAAGCTGGAGATCAACGGCGAAATCTTATGTACAGCCATATTACGAGACATTAGCGATCGCAAAGCGGCTGAATTGCAACTGAGCCAGCAAAAAGAAATTCTCCAGACAATTTTTGATTCTATTCCGATCATGTTGTGCTTCTATAAAGAAGGGGTTGAGGTAGAATTCATTAACCCAGCATTGGAGCAAACATTGGGATGGTCACTGGCAGAAATGCGAGGTATTGATATTATGGCAGAGATTTATCCTGACCCAGACTATCGCGCCTCAGTGTTAGAGTTTATGATCAAAGCCGATGGAACTTGGCAAGACTGTCAGACTCGAAACCGCAGGGGTGAAGTTCTCGAAATTACTTGGGCAAATATTCGCTTACCCGATGGTTCTACTGTGGGAATCGGTCAAGATATTACCGAACGCAAACAGGCAGAATTAGCCTTACAAGAGCGCGAATATAGGCTGCGTACCTTGGCAGATAATCTACCGAATGGTTTAATTTATCAACTCGTTAGAGAACCCAATGGCAACTTTCACTTCTCCTATATCACCGCCGGAATTGAACGATTAGTCGGAATTAAACCAGAGGTAATTATCCAGGATGCTAGTGTTTTGTTTAATCTAATTGTTGACGAAGATCGCCAGCTTAATTACCAACGAAATGAAGAATCCTGGCGTAATCTTTCGCTTTATGAGATGCAGATGCGAAAGCGAACACTTAGCGGTGATATTCGATGGTCTTATGTACGTTCCGCCCCCCGTCGCTTAGAGGATGGAAGCACCGTTTGGGATGGCATTGAAATTGATATTACTGAACTCAAGAAAACCGAGATAGAATTAGCCAAAGCCAAAGACGCTGCTGAAGCCGCTAATCGTGCCAAAAGTGCGTTTTTGGCGGCTATGAGTCATGAACTTCGCACGCCCTTGAATGGGATTTTAGGCTATGCTCAAATTCTCAAACCCCATTCAAATTTAACCCAAAAACAAAAGGATGGAATTGAGATCATCTACCAGTGCGGTCAACATTTACTTACTCTCATTAATGATATTTTAGACCTGTCAAAAGTGGAAGCTGGCAAACTGGAACTCTATCCCGAAGAGTTTCATTTCCCCTCCTTTATTGTCGGACTCTGTGAAATATTCCGCCTCAAAGCTACTCAAAAAGACATTACCTTTATCTACCACGCTCCCACACCCATGCCCCAAGTGATTTATGGGGATGAAAAGCGACTGCGCCAAGTCTTAATGAACCTGCTTTCTAATGCGGTTAAATTCACGGATAAAGGGAGTGTGACTTTTACAGTCATTGTTGAAATTATCACCACTCAAGACTATGGAATTGAGCCAAAATTCACTCAGGGCGGGTTGAGTCACATCCGGGCGAGTCACGAAACGATAGAAGTGAAACCCGCCCCTACAGACTCAACAATGGCGGGTTTTGAACAAAGCTTATCATCAACAGATCCACAAGATAGGCTAAACCCGCCCCGACACACTCAAAAATTACAAAAGATTCGCTTCCAAATTGAAGATACGGGAATTGGCATGAGTTCCGAAGACTTAGATAAAATCTTCTTACCCTTCGAGCAAATTAAGGATAGTTCTCGCCGCCATGAAGGAACCGGATTAGGATTAGCAATTACTCACAAACTCGTCGCCCTCATGGGGAGCAAAATTGGGGTTGAGAGTACTCTTGGCGTGGGGAGTAAATTCTGGTTCGAGGTTGATTTACCCGAAGTTCCTTCTTCAGCAGAAGTCATCCTCGCAAAACCGATGGATATGATTGTGGGTTATTCTGGTGCTAAACGCAAAATCTTGATTGTTGATGATCGGTGGGAAAATTGTGCCGTTCTCAAGAGTATTTTAGAACCCCTTAGCTTTGAGGTTCAAGACGCCACGAATGGACGAGAGGGATTAGAAAAAGCATTGGCATGGCAACCCGATTTGATTCTGGTTGATATTGTGATGCCGGTTATGGATGGACACCAAATGACGCAACAGCTACGCCAACTCTCTGAGTTTAGAAATACGCCAATTATTGCGATTTCTGCCAATGCGTTTGCCAATAACCGCGTTGAAAGTTTGGATGCAGGCTGTACGGATTTCCTGACTAAGCCGATTGCTACAACAGATTTGCTCCAGAAAATTCAGGTGTATTTAAATGTGTCCTGGGTTTATCAGGCGAAAGCAGAACAATCAAAACTATCTTCTGAATCTGGCGATATGGTAATCCCCTCTCAGGAGGAGTTAGTTGCTCTCTATGAAGCGGCGAGTATGGGGGATGTCGCTGGCGTTGAACAGGAAACTATGGGACTCCAGGATATGAATCCTGATTATATTCCCTTTGCCCTGGAAGTATTGGAAATGGCGGCTAATTTTGACTATGAAAAAATTGTTGATTTATTGGATAATTGTTTTGGAGATTGGTGATTTGTCTTCCTTCGTTATTTTTAGCCCTGCCTTTTGCTATATGTTTTATGGCTTTCTGATAGACAAGCAGCAAGACATAGAAGTCTGGAACCGGGCTGTCGATTGGGACATAAGGATAGTCGAATAGATGCTGGGAAAGTTAAATAAATTTTGAGTAAATTCACACTTCCCTATCTTCCCGATAGTTGGGCGAAGCGAATAGAATAGCAGTGCTGGGCAAGGGAAACTAATATAAAATGTCACTTTATCAAAAATCTCAGTTAAATCCAGATTCCCTCAACGAGTTGACGAACGTCTGTGGAGAGATGGGGAATTGCTCTAGAGAGCCACAAATTCTCGTCATCGACGATACGCCCGAAAATCTGAAACTGGTTTCGGACTTTTTGAGAGACGCTGGCTTTGAGGTGCGGATAGCTAAAAGTGGTGTGCAAGGGCTCAAACTCTTAGAGAAACTTGATCCCGATTTGATCTTACTCGATGTGATGATGCCGGAAATGGATGGCTTTGAAACCTGTCGTCATCTCAAAGCATGGGAGAAGACGCAGGATATCCCCGTCATTTTTATGACAGCGGCGGTGGATACGTCGAATACTGACGCAAAAGTCAAAGGATTATCCTTAGGGGCAGTAGACTATATTAGTAAACCGATTCAACTCGATGAGGTATTAGCGCGGGTCAAAATTCACCTGCATCTCAAATTATTAACCCAGCAACTCCAGGAACAAAACGCCCAGTTGCACCAAGAAATTCGCCATCGCCAACTTGCACAAGCACAGTTGACGGAACATGCGCGGCGCTTAGCCTTGCGTTCAGATATCGGATTTGCCTTGAGTCAGGAAAGTGATTTATCCACGATGCTGTTTCGCTGTACTCAGGCTTTTGTTCAACATCTCGATGTCGCCTTTGCCCGAATTTGGACGCTCCACCCAACTGAAAATATCCTGGAATTACAAGCCTCGGCGGGACTATACACCCATCTTAATGGCACTCATGCTAGAATCCCCCTGGGTGAGTCGAAAATTGGTCGCATCGCCAGTCAACGCCAACCCCATTTTACCAATGATATCCTTCGTGATCCCGAACTCAGTGATCCAGAATGGGCGCAACGGGAAGGTATTGTATCCTTTGCTGGTTATCCCCTAATTGTTGAAGATGAACTTGTGGGGGTAATGGGGATGTTTTCCCGTCATCCTTTATCCCCAAACACCCTGGATACCCTCGCCTCGGTTGCGAATGAAATCGCGGTAGGAATTGAACGCCAGCAACTGGCTCAAGCTTTGCAAGAGTCTCAGCGCTGGCTACAGGCGATTAATGATGCTAATCCCAATATTATTTATGTTCATGATTGGATAAAGCAGCGCAATGTCTATGCTAACCGGGAAATCTCTACTACTTTAGGCTACACCCCCGCCCAAATCCAGGAAATGGGGAACCAGGTTCTCTTAATGCTGATGCATCCCGATGATTTGGCTATCCTCACGGATCATCAAAACCGGATTAAATATGCCCAAGTGGGTGAAGTCTTTGAGTTAGAATACCGGATGCGCCACAAAAATGGGGAATGGCGTTGGCTATTTGCCCAAGAGATGGTGTTTAAACAGGATGCAGACGGGACAACGCGACAAACCCTGGGTGCTGCGATTGATATTAGCGATCGCAAAGAAGCGGAGATGTTGCTGGCACAACAAAATTATATCTTGCAGTGCATCGCTTCAGATGCGTCACTCCCGGATATTTTGGCAGCCTTAGCTCGGTTTGTTGAGGAACAGTCTGAGCAAATGCGCTGTTCTTTTCTCTTAGTCGATGAACAAGGTAAACTGCGCTTAGGTGCTGCTCCTAGTTTACCTCAGGAATACAACCAAGCGATCGATGGTGTGGAAATTGGTGAGGGCGTAGGTTCCTGTGGTACGGCGGCTTATCGCCAAGAAACGGTTATTGTCACCGATATTGCTACTGATCCGTTATGGGCAAATTATAAAGACTTAGCCTTATCTCATGGACTCAGAGCCTGTTGGTCTGTACCGATTTTATCCCGTGATGGCAACATATTAGGCACCTTTGCCGGGTATTATGACTACCCGCAAGCCGCAACTAACCTCGATCAAGCCTTAATTAACCAAACCCTCTACCTTGCCAAGATTGCCATCGAACGGACGCGATCGCAAGCCGCCTTACGCGAAAGTGAAGAACGCTTACAACTCGCCTTAGACGCTTCAGGAGATGGGTTATGGGATTGGAATATTAATACCGGAGATGTGTATTTCTCCCGTCACTGGTTTGATATGCTCGGCTATGAGTATGATGAACTCTCAGGACATGTCAATACTTGGCAAAAACTGATCCATCCCGATGATCAACCTGGGGTGATGGAACTATTGCAGGCGCATTTAAAAGATCACTCCATTCCCTACAAATTGGACTATCGACTGTTGACTAAATCCGGGGTGTATAAATGGATTTCCAATTATGGGAAAGTCGTCGCTGATGCTCAAAACGGTTTACCGATGCGGATGACGGGTACTCACCGGGATATTAGCGATCGCAAACAAATAGAACTAGCATTACAAGCATCGGAAACCCGGGAACGGGAAAAAGCTAAGGCGCTAGAAGAAACCCTGAAAGAATTGAAACGCACCCAAGCTCAACTCATCCAAACCGAGAAAATGTCCAGTTTAGGGCGCATGGTTGCAGGTGTGGCACATGAAATCAATAACCCCGCCAATTTTATCCATGGCAATATTACCTATGCCCACGCTTATTTCCAAGATGTATTAAAACTCCTACACCTGTATCAGCAAACCTATCCTCACCCCACCGCCGAGATTCAGCAACTGAGTGAGGACCTCGATTTAGAGTTTCTCGTCGGGGATTGGTATAAGCTGATCAACTCCATGCAAATAGGCGTTGAACGCATCGAGAAAATTGTGCGATCGCTCAAAACCTTCTCTAAGTTGGATGAAGCTCAGTTAAAACCCGTTGATATCCATGAAGGTATAGATAACACCCTCTTCATGTTACAGCCCCGACTCCGGGCTCAAGGCAATCGCTCGGAAATTCAAGTGATTAAACACTATAGTCAACTTCCCCAGGTTACCTGTTATGCCAGTCAGTTAAATCAAGTCTTTATCAATATCTTTGATAATGCGATTGAAGCCTTAGACTGCCAATCCGAACCTCGGTTTATTACAATCACGACTGAAGTCTCTAATAATACAAAAGCAGAACAGATAAGCCAAACCCATGCCCTTGAAAAAAGCGAAGGATCATGTATTCCTAGGGGCGTTAGTGAAGCGGTAGAGACAAAAGGAGCGTCAGTATTCACGCCCAGACATCCCGGTTTTCTGCCCACATCCCAATGCGAATGCTTCACCCAATCCCCAATCCCCAATCCCCAATCCATTATTATTCGGATTCGCGATAACGGAATTGGCATGAGTGAGAACGTGCGTCAGCATATTTTTGACCCTTTTTTCACCACCAAACCTGTCGGGAGTGGCACCGGTTTAGGCTTAGCGGTAAGTCATCAGATTATCGTAGACAAACACCAGGGTAAAATTAGCTGTATTTCTGGCTTAGGCAAAGGCTCAGAATTTATTATCGAAATTCCCGTTAATTTGAGTGAATCTAGGACATGATATCCAGCGCGATCGCATCTCCAACCTCCCACGATGGCGGCGTGACACAGCTAAAATGGTGGAATACATTTTACCATTGAATCGGGCGCACGCCATGCGCCCCTACGGTTTCCAGGTGGACAATCAAATCGGGTTTATTTGCCCAAAATCGACTGTTGCTCAACCGCTTGTTCCCATAACACCTCTGAGGATTCTGGAACTAAACTCAACTGCACCGCACAAGCTTTTAACTCCGGTTGTCCAGAATCCGGACAAGACTCTGGGTGTGTCAAGGTGTTTGCTTCTGAATTCGCTGCCCACAGCGCCCCCCAATGCATGGGGACAAATAGTGTCCCTGGCGCGATCGCAACAGTAACTTTCGCCGGAAAACGACTTTTGCCGCGACGCGATCGCACCTCTACCCAATTCCCCTCTTCAATCCCTAGTTTCTGGGCATCACGGGGATGGATTTCCAAAAACGGTTGTGGATGCATTTGCCGAATCTTGGGAATATGACCCGTCCGAGTTTGAGTGTGCCAGTGACCATAAAGGCGTCCCGTTGTCAAGACTAAAGGATAATTCGGATCAGGGGGTTCTGCCAATCCCCGTGAGTGATACGCGGCAAACTTTGCCCGTCCATCGGCGGTGGGGAAGCGCCAATCGGTATACAATCGTTTTGAAGGGGTCAGGGCGGGTTCAGTCACGTTAGGGGTTGTGGGCAAAACGTTATCAGTAAAACCCGCCCCTACATCCGGGTTTTCCTCTGGATGGGGCCACTGAATCGGACCCTCCTTTAACCGCTCATAGCTAATACCCGTCATATCGCAAACCCGCCCCTGGGTGAGTTGCACGAACTCCCGATGCACCGCCGCCGAATCCGCAAAGTCAAAGTGTTCCGTAAACCCTAGACGCCGCCCGACTTCGGCAAAGATTTCCCAATCGGCTCTAGATTCGCCAACTCGGTTGCGGAATTGAGGACATAAGGTTACCACCCGTTCAGAATTCGTCATCGTTCCCGTTTTTTCACTCCACTGGGCGGCGGGAAGGATGACATGAGCATAGGCTGCTGTTTCTGTAGGATAATAGGCATCCTGATACACCGTAAACGGTGACTGATTCAACGCCGCTTTCGTGCGTTCTAAATCGGGCATACTCACCGCCGGATTCGTCGCCGCAATCCAGAGGAACCCTACCGCCCCCGTCTCTAACCCCAGGATCATCTCCCAAGCCGTTAAACCCGGTTCTGGGGAAATTTGTCCCGGCTTGAGTCCCCACAATTGTTCCAATTCTGCCCGATGCTGGGGATTTTTTACCAAGCGATAACCGGGGAGAATATGTGCCAGTCCCCCAGCTTCCCGTCCCCCCATCGCATTGGGTTGTCCGGTGAGGGAAAACGGTCCCGATCCCGGTCTACCAATGGTTCCGGTCATCAGGTGTAAATTAATCAACGTGCGGACTTTGGCGGTTCCTTCCGAGGATTGGTTCATCCCCATTGACCACAGAGATAGCACCCGTTGGGAATCACCCCAATATCGAGCCGCCGTCTCCAGTTCATCTAACCGAATCCCACATTTACGCGCGACAAGTTCGGGGGGATAGTGGCGAATGATATCGGCGTAGAGGGGAAAATCTCTGGTACATTCATCAATAAATAGGGTATTAATTTTACCCCAACGCATGAGTAAGTAGGCAATTCCATTCAGCAGATCAATATCCGTACCCGGGCGAATCGCTAAATGTAAATCGGCGGCTTCTGCGGTGGGAGTACGCCGAGGGTCAACCACAATCATTTTCACCTTACGGTTCTTTTTACAATGCTTGTGCAGGCGATTAAATACGATTGGGTGACATTCGGCTGTATTTGTACCGATTAAAAAGGCACAATCGGTTTGTTCCAAATCCTCATAGCAGCAGGGGGGCCCATCTGAGCCGAGACTTTGGATATAACCCGATACGGCGGAGGACATGCAGAGGCGAGAATTGGCGTCAAAATTGTTTGTACCGAGACAGCCTTTGAGTAATTTTTGGGCGATATAATAGTCTTCGGTTTGAAATTGACCAGAACCATACATGCAGATGGCTTCAGGTCCTTGGGTAAAGCGGACAGTTTGCAGTTGCAAGACGATGCGCTCTAGGGCTTCATCCCAACTGACTTGTCGAAATGGCTGATCTAGGGAGTCTCGCATCATCGGATATTTCAGACGGTTTTTATCCAAGGATTCACTCACCGTTGCTCCCTTGACACAAACCTTTCCCTGGCTTGAGGGATGATCGCGATCGCCCCGCACTCGCCATATTGGTGTTCCTTCACTATCGCGATGGGTGGCTTGACCGAGTTGTGCGGGTGGTGTTACCTCTAAACCACAGCCCACACCGCAATAGGGACAAAGTGTTTTTGTGGAGTTAGTCATAGATTTTTTCAGGGAACAGGGAACAGGGAACAGGGAATTAAAATTTAGAAGTCATATCTTTTTGACTATCTTTGGGTTCAGGTTAAAGAAATTAATCAGGGCTTTTGGTATAAACAGCAACAAAAATTAAGGGGATATGAAAGAAATACATTGGAGAAATGCTAATTTTACAGAATGGTGTGAATCCCGTTACCGGGATTGAAACTCCAATACAAGCAAACTAATCCCAATTGCCGATAAGAGACGTAGCAGGCTACGTCTCTACAGATTTAACAATTAATAATTAACCATCAATGGTGTTGTTCATCCGCCAGAACCGGCAGACTTTCGAGTGCCATTTCGGTTTCTTCACCTTCATGATGCGTCGCAAAAGATCCTTTAGGTTCTCTGAGGAAGAACCAACAGAGGAAGGTAACAACTAATGCAGTAACTCCTAAGGTTTGGAAGAAAACTCGGTTACCGATATCGCCTTCGGGGAGCAAACTGAATAGAGTCAGATAAGCCACAGCACCAACATTACCATAAGCCCCAACATTACCCGCAATCTGACCCGTGACTCGGCGCTTGATTAACGGTACCATGGCAAAGGTAGACCCTTCACCGGCTTGGACAAAGAAGGAACACCCCATAGTGAGAATTACAGCCAAGGGTAGCCACCAACTCCCATTTACGGTACTCATCATCAGATAGCCAATTCCCATGCACCCTGTCAACACCGTCATCGTCCATTTACGGCTTCCTAAAGTATCTGAAATTAATCCGCCACCGGGGCGTGAAACTAGGTTCATAAACGCATAGCTAGCTGCAATCATTCCCGCTAATTGCCTACTTAACCCAAATGTTCCTTCAAAAAAGGCGGGAAGCATGGAGACAACCGCTAATTCTGAACCGAAGTTAACCACGTAAGTCATTTCCAGAAGAGCGACTTGAGAGAAGTTATACCGATCCTCAGCAGAATACCGTTTTTTACCCGTCATTAGCTCTTTATTCACATCCCAGCATTTGTAAGCTTGGAACAGATATAAACCCAACAGCGCTAACCAGGTAATAATTAATCCCGTTCGATCTAAGAAACCCACTTGACTCAAGCGCCAAGCCAAGACAGCCAGAATCCCCACCAGAGGAACATTCATCAGCATCAAGAATCCAAAGTCCCGCTTTGTGGTTACTTCTAAGCCACCGTGACGCTTGGGTTTCTGATAAACTTTACCAGGAGGGGTATCTTGAACGCTTCTGTAGTAGATGATGCCATAGATTGCTGCAATAATACCTGTAAGTGCGATCGCGAGTCGCCAGTTGACCATTCCACCCCCAGCGCCAATCGTCAATAACGCCGCGATTGTGGGTAGGGTAAAGGCGGATGCGGCGGAACCAAAGTTACCCCATCCCCCATAAATCCCTTCAGCCAAGCCAATTTCTTTGGGGGGGAACCATTCCGCCACCATGCGGATACCAATCACAAAGCCTGCGCCCACAATACTCAGCGCTAAACGGCTGATCACTAATTGGCTAAAGTTTTGAGCTAGGGAGAAGGCGATACAAGGAATTGCTGCATAAATCAGCAGTACGGAGTAGGTTAACCGTGGACCAAAACGGTCGAGTAACATGCCGATAATAATCCGAGCCGGTACAGTCAGCGCCACGTTACAAATCGCCAAGGTGCGAATTTGTGCCGCACTTAAACCTAACTCTTCTTGTACGGCTGTCGCTAGTGGAGCAAAATTGAACCAAACGACAAATGATAGAAAGAAGGCAAACCAAGTTAAATGTAAGATGCGGTATCGACCGCGAAATGACCATAATTCTTGCAGCATCAGTTACTTACCTATGTGTAAAAATTCCAGAATGGGGGTCTAATTTAATCGAGCAATTTTCTCATCCACTGAATGCGTCAATGGCTAAGGCAATCATCGCTCAAGGATAGACTTGTACCCTTTTCCATCGCTCTCAATTAACCGAAGTAATTTGTTTACGGTTCCCCGCTCTCAGGTACAACAATCACACCCTTGCCTGATATGTTTCGTATATTTAATTACAAAATTTGATTAAATATGCACTGACCGCATAAAATTAATTCTTTTATTGCATGATTATTTTCCTACATAACTGTTCCAGACGTAGCAGGCTACGTCTGGAACAGGAAGGCATGGCAAATCACCGTTGTGAATTATCCAAACAGGTAATCTGGGCGGGTTTATAGACATTTGTTAGGTGTCACTCAGTGTTAATCGTGAAACCCGCCCCTACCATTCCAATTAATCTGGGCGGGTTTATAGACATTTGTTAGGTGTCAATCAATGTTAATCGTGAAAGCCGCCCCTACCATTCCAACTAATCTGGGCGGGTTTAGAGGCATTTGTTAGGTGTCACTCAGTGTTAATTGTGAAACCCGCGTGTCAACTTAAGCCAAATCAGTTAGTGAGCAGGCTTCCAGGCACACTCTCGTTCCCAGGCTCTGCCTGGGAATGCCTCTGTTGAGGCTCCGCCTCCTTTGACAAGCGGCTGGAAACGAGAATGGGTAAGGGTTGTGACTTAAGTTGACACCAATGCACACCCCGTGCGCCCGATTTAATCGTAAAATCTATGCCACCATTTTAGCTATTAAATTCTGTACAAGATTTGGCGAATCGTTGATTGGGGATCAGGCTGAAATAAAGCCGTGATTAAATTGCCTCCTATATAAGGAATAGCACAGAAAACCCCCAGGATAGAACGCCATTTCTGCCAATTCAGCAAAGCGCGTCTGGTGGGATAAATGCGCCAGAATCGATTAACTGAACACATTATGGTATCATCAATTCCGCTGACATCATGCCACCATCCGGCAGGCAAATAAAGCGTGTCTCCTCGTTCTAGAATAACCTCTTGTTTATGTTCTAAGGCTTGCTTTAGTTTGGGAAAAGCAGCAAAATTTGGCTGCTCTAAGGACACCTGACTAAAACAGCACCGCAATTTCATCCCATGGCGTAAATGAGCGAGAATGGGAAAGGGATAAAGATTGTAGGTTTGAGAGGGAGGAAATAAGACGATTTTTTTGACCCCATGAACTTGGATGAGGGTATTGTCCATAATATCGTAATGCAATCCAGAGCGATGGATGCCTGAACCCATATACATCTTAAAATCAGTGACAGGATGAGTAAACCCCAGTTTTTTGCCCAAGGTTTTCCAGCCCGATGTATTCGTCAGGGTTGTATTTTTTAGGGGGATTTTTCCTAGATAAAGGTCATTCTCTTGA
This sequence comes from Coleofasciculus sp. G1-WW12-02, assembly GCF_040219735.1. Taxonomy (NCBI): domain Bacteria; kingdom Bacillati; phylum Cyanobacteriota; class Cyanophyceae; order Coleofasciculales; family Coleofasciculaceae; genus Coleofasciculus; species Coleofasciculus sp. G1-WW12-02. The sequence goes on from NZ_JAVJRX010000110.1 coordinate 44,990, forward strand.
ACATTACCACAGCGTAAAAGTTCGGCATATTTCGAGAATCCCATTGTTTCCAACCCAACGCTGCTGCCTACAGGAGAACGTTTAGACTGTCCGGTCTTATACTTAGCCCGCTCATAATTCCGAACCATAACCTTACGATCGCCAATCTTTGCACAAAGATACTCCAAAGTCCAGTCCGGTTCATTCTCCAGCAATCCGGTAATGACGACAGGTGTACCCGTTTGTTGATAGCGTTGGCTAAACTGTTCGGGTGTGAGTGTGGATATATCGACAAGCGGTATAGAAGAAATTGAAAGGTTCATTGGCATATCAAACTCCGCCAGAATAGATTGTCAATGGTTAGGTAAGCCACTGAAACCTCTAGCCTATGTCGGGAAGGTTAAACCGGGAATCGGGAACAAAAACTAAAGAAACCCCATCTTGGCAAGGGTTCAACTTCATCCCAATCAACAGTTTCACTGAAATTAAAGAGTAGGGGAGGGAAAGATGACTGAGAGGATGTTGAAAAAACTTGACAATTTATGTAAGCAATGACAAAAATGATGGAATTTGTGATCGGTCATTGGCAAACAAGGACATGACTATGGGCAAGGGTTCGGTATGAAAAATACCATAAAATGCCGGAAAATATCGGCAAAACTGCCAAAAACGGATTTGGCAGGCGAGAAATGCCCAATGTCCGCTCAAATGTAACTGGTGTGAGGATGTTATGTCAAATTATGTACTGCCCCTGTTAACCGCGCTAACCCGACGGGTTAAAGCCAATTTCGTGAATAAGACGCATCAGACGGAGGCGGTACAGGAACGGTTTCTGCTCACCCTGTTGCAAAAGTATCAGAACACGGAACTAGGGCGGAAATGGGGGTTGAGGGAGATTAGAACCATTGACCAATTTCGCGATCGCGTCCCGGTTTTGCCCTATAGTAGTTATGAACCCTACACGGAACGTATTTTCCAGGGTGAGTCGAATATCTTAACCCCTGATCCCGTTGTTTATATCAATCTCACCAGTGGTTCCACGGGTTCAAAGAAGCTGATTCCAGTAACTAAGCAGTTTCAGAATTCCTTGCGCGGGGCTAATCTAACCAGTATGGGTTTTTTAGACGATGCGCTGAGAGTTCGCAACCGTAAGTTTGGTAAACTCTTGATTACCAACTCTGTGCAACCCCTGGGACAAACCCCAGAAGGGATTGGTTATGGTTATGCTAGTGTTGGCGTACTGCGGATGGGAAAGTTTCTGTACCAACAACTGTTTGCCCATCCCTTTGAAACCCTACAACCGGGGGATAGCCTAGTCCGCCACTATGTTTGTTTACTCTTTGCTCTACGCGATCGCACCATGCGGGGGATCATTGCTAATTTTCCCATGCTCCTGCTGCGAACGGCAAGTTATTTGGAAACTTACGCCGAAGATTTAATTCGGGATTTAGAAAAAGGGACAATTGCTGGCTGGCTGGACTTAGAATCAGGGATTCGGTTACAACTAGAGCATCAATGGTCTGCTTGTCCCCAACGGGCGCAGGAACTACGAGACATTTTAAACCACGAGGGACGCCTAACCCCGAAACGGGTTTGGTCAGATTTATCCTTTGTCGCCACCGCACGCGGCGGTACATCGGATTTTTACTTTCACCGCTTTGGCGATTATTTTGGGGATACGCCTGTATTTGGGGCGGTTTATTCCTCCGCAGAAGCCACATTTAGTATCTATCCTGATGTAGACACCGATGGGAGTGTCTTGGCGATTGAAAGCGGTTTCTTTGAATTTGTCCCCGAAGATCAATGGGACGCCGAACATCCGAAAACTCTACTGGCGACTGAGGTTAAACTTGGGGAACATTATCGCCTTTTAACTACAAATTATAGTGGGTTTTATCGCTACGATATTGGCGATGTGGTGGAAGTTATTGGATTTTACAATAAAACGCCCTTAATTGTCTTCCGCTATCGTCGCGGCGGAACGATGTCGGCGACAACAGAGAAGACGACAGAACACCATGCAACTCAGGTGATGCAAGCCTTACAACAGGACTTTGACGTACCTTTAGAAGACTTTTTTCTGACGCTATCGGAGAGTATTACCACCACTCACTATTTAGTCAATATTGAGTTAGCGCCCGGTCAACATCTGGAAAATCCCCAAGCTTTTCTTGCCAGTTTTGACCGCCAACTGCAAGACGCCAATATGTCTTATGGGGTAAAGCGACCTGATAATTATATCCCAGCGCCCCGCCTACGGATATTAGCACCGGGTAGCTTTGCCATCGTGCGTCAGCGTCAGTTAGAACGCGGCGTTCCTGATTCTCAGTTGAAGTTTCCTCATATTAGCAATGATCGGCAGTTTTTGGCAGGGTTAGAAGTGTTAGAGGAAATCAGATTACCAGAAGATTGAAAAATGAAAAATGCCGTAGGGGCGAAGCTTATGCGCCCAGATTTCTCGGTTTTATACCAACGTACCAACGCATAAGCTTCGCCCAATCCCCATAGGCAAATAGTGTAGGGGCGGGTTTCACTATTATCTTTTCGGTTGCGCCCAGATTTATCGGTTTTATACCAACGTACCAACGCATAAGCTTCGCCCAATCCCCATAGGCAAATAGTGTAGGGGCGGGTTTCACTATTATCTTTTCGGTTACACCCAGATGTAACTCGCGCCCGCCCCTCCCGTGAAACCTTAGGAAGATAAGGGAACAAACAAAGGACGAATGACCAATGATTAAACACTATTGGCAATCTGCTATTCTCACAATTTTGTTAGGGGGTCAAATTTTTGGGCTCGGTGCTGTTCAAGGGACAGAAAGACCGAAACGCACCTCTTGTCAAACCAAGGATGAACTGTCTTGTGCTGGCGGGGTGATAACGCCGGATTCCCGATTTCTGGAGGAATTAGTCACCCATTACCTCAACCGCATCCCCCTAGAAAAGGCGTCACCCAACTTAACTGTAACTGAAGCCGAACAATTACGCGATCGCTTTATAGAAAGACTCACTCCTATTTTAGGACAAAGTATTGGTTACAAGGCAGGACTCACGAGTACAACCGCGCAGAAACAGTTTAATGTCTCTCATCCCTTACGCGGGATTCTCTTAGCACAAATGCTCCTACCCAGTGGGTCAATCGTACCCGCTAATTTTGGCACACGTCCACTGTTTGAAGGGGATTTAATCGTGAGAGTGGGGAGTGAGGCGATTAATGAAGCGACGACTCCCCAGGAGGTTTTAGCCGCCTTAGATGCGGTGATTCCGTTTATTGAATTGCCGGATTTAATCTATGAATCGGGGGTAAAATTAGACGCCGCTGACTTAATCGCGATTAATGTGGGTGCGCGTTTGGGGATTGTGGGTGAACCGATTCCCCTGACGGCTACTCCAGAATGGCAAGAACGGTTAGGTAATATTAAATTGGTGATAGTGGATGAAACCGGGAAAGAATTAGCCACAGGTAAAAGCAATGTATTATTAGAGCATCCCTTAAATATCGTTTTATGGTTGCGGGATGACCTGAAATCTGGGGGTAAGCGACTGAAAAAAGGCGATTTATTATCCTTAGGAACAATAACACCGTTAATGCCTGTAGAATCAGGAAAAACTATTCGCGCTCAATATTTCGGCTTAACGGAACAGGATGCTGTTGAGATATCCGTGAGTTTTGAATAGTTAAATTGCTTTGGGTTAAAACTGTTATAATTTATAAAATATATTTCTAGTTGCTATTTATGGTTGCTTCAATGAGATGATTATTAAACAGGAACCCGATTTATTGGATTGATGAAATAAGGCGGGGGAGCAGGGGGAGCAATGATACATTTTCCCTGATAGCGGTGCAAGGGTATGAAAGTGTCAAAACTTAATTTAGAGGCGGGTGTATAGGTAGCTCAATGATAAATTCTGTTCCTTGACCCGGTTCGGAAATATAACGTAGCTGTCCGCCGTGTTTTTTAACAATAATTGAATGGGAAATCGATAAGCCCAAACCCGTACCGACGCCCACAGGCTTAGTGGTAAAGAAAGGGTCAAAGATGTGTTTGTGTAAGGCTTTGGGGATACCAATACCATTGTCGGCAATGCGAATGATTACCTGAGAAGAATTGAGATGATTATCGTGAGTTCTAACACTGGTACGGATTGTGATGGTTTTGGTAAATTCTAAATTATCATAATGTTTTGTCTTCTGTTCTAAGGCATCAATTGCATTATTGAGTAAGTTCATAAACACCTGATTTAGCTGACTTGGATAACATTGAATCAGGGGAAGTTTACTATACTCTTTGATCACTTGTATTTCTGAAGAAAAGACAGTCTTTTTTAATCGATGTTGCAAAATAAGTAAGGTGCTATTTATCCCTTCATGAATATTGACGACCTTTTGATCTGCTTCATCTAAACGTGAGAAGTTACGCAAAGATAATATAATTTCACGGATGCGTTCTGCTCCCTCTTGCATAGACTTGAGGAGTTTGGGAAAGTCTGATCTTAAAAAATGCAGATCAATTGCCTCAATCTCATCTTGGATTTCTGGTATGGGTTCTGGATAGTGTTTAGCATAGAGTTCGATTAAATGGAACAGGTTAAAAGCATAGTCACGGGCATAAGTAATATTGCCATAGATAAAGCTGATCGGATTATTAATTTCATGGGCTATACCAGCTATCATCTGACCCAAACTGATCATTTTTTCATGTTGAATCAGTTGGGCTTGAGTTTGTTTGAGTTGGCGTAAGACTTGCTTGAGCTTTTGGTTTTTGAATTTCAATCGGCTTTCCGACTGGCGCAAAGCTTCTCGGGTTTTCTTTTGCTTACTAATATCACGACCTTCTGGAATTAGTAGCACAACTTGTCCGGTCTCATCTTTCACAGGTTTGAGGGAAAAATCAATCGTAATTACCCGTTCGTCAGCGCCGACAACCTCCACTTCATACCGCACAAATTCACCCGCCGCCGCCGCCGCGATCGCATCTTTTAATTGTTCCTGGATTTGGGAAGAATGACTCCACCATCGGGTTTGCCAGAATGGACGCCCCGCCACATCTTCGCGCTGCAATCCGCCAAAATTTAATGCGGTTTGATTGGCTTCTAAAACTGTACCATCGGGTTTAAGCAAACCAATAAATTGAAACATTGCATCAAAAATAGCCCGGAATCGCCGTTCACTCTCTCGCAATGCATTTTCCGCCTGTTGGCGTTGCGCGGATTCCTGATGGGTATCACTAATGTCGGTAATCATCCTCAACACACCGACAAACTCACCCTGAGCGTCTAAAATAGGCGTGGCAGAAACAATTGCCCATAACTCTGAGCTATCTTTGCGGCGAAACTTAAACGGGTGACGTTCTTGGATACCGTGGCGACGACGCAAGATATAGGTTCATGAACCGCGCCTTACTTCGTGAAGACGCGGATTGGCAGAGGGAACCTGCTCCGAAGTCATGAATAGGGCATGAGTTGGTAGGGGATAACCACAACAAGAGCGCTTCTCTAGCTTGGATTAGATGTAGGTTCAGGAATCTCTGAACACTGGGTAAGTCCAGGACACACCCTTATCAATGCCTTAAGAGACGTAAACATTTACACGAATGGATTATCTCTATGAATCGTGTTCCAGTAGTTAGCGAAGAAGGAAAACCACTGATGCCTACCAAGCCATCCAGGGCTAGACGGTGGGTCAAAGAAGGTAAGGCGGTGGGGAAGTGGTCAGACTTAGGGGTCTACTATGTTCAACTGACTTCACCGCCATCGGCAGAAGAAGTACAACCAATTACTGTTGGAGTCGATCCGGGTAAGTCCTACTCTGGTATTGGCGTTCAATCAACCAAAAACACCTTACTACAACTACACCTTATCCTTCCGTTTGGGCGGGTCAAAAAACGAATGGAAACTCGCGCCATGCTGCGAAGGTCTCGCCGTTCTAGACGGATTAACCGGGATGTTCCGTTCAAGCAACGTAACCATCGGCAGTGCCGCTTTGATAACCGTAAACAGTGCAAACTACCTCCATCAATTAAAGCTTCACGGCAATTGGAGTTAAGAGTAGTCAAAGAGTTGGCGGCGATATTTCCGGTAAAAGCGATTGGGTATGAACGAGTTAGAGCCGACATAGACTTTTCCCAACGCAAACACGCCAAGTCGGGTAAGGGATTCTCCCCGGTGATGACTGGTCAAAATTGGGCGATATCTCAGATGGAAAAAATCGCCCCTGTCTATGTCCGGCACGGCTGGCAAAAGGATGGGAACGGTACATCCCAGCTCCGAACCCAACTAGGATTAGAGAAGGATAAGGCTAACAAGTCCATAGCCAAACCGGAGACCCACGCGGTTGATGGGGTGACATTGGCTTGCGGATATTTTGTTAAATATGTTCAATTTACTGGCTTTAATTCTCGCGGTTACACCCACAGAGGCAGCGTCAACATCACCCCTTCCCCATTCAAAATTATCACCCGTCCTGGTGCAGTGAAACGGGGAAAAGAGTACGGCTTTTTCCGCCGTCAATTACACTTTGAAGTCCCGGATAAGTCAGGGATAAGGAAGCGCAAAGGTGGGACAATTACCCCAATGGAAGTGAGGATTGGTGATTTGGTAAGAGCAGAAAAAGCCGGAAAAGTCTACATTGGCTACGTTGGTGGGTTCACCGATACCAAAAAGACTAAAAATATTTCCGTTTGTGACTACACATGGAAACGAATTGGGCAATTTGCCCCCAGTAAAGTCAAGTTAATTAGGAGGAATAACGGCTTATGTGTAGCATAAAAGGGGAGATGGATGCCTCCATTCTTCCGGCATCCCGCTATCCCTCCCCACCCTGCTAGCGCTGAGGGTGGGGACTCCCGCGAACACGTTGACTGGATGGAGAATTTCTCTAAATTCCCGCAGGGTAGAGTAACTCCACTTATCGGGTTAGCTTAGATATTTGGTGCAATCCTGATCGACGCCGACACGCTCCTACCTGTGCTGTTGTCCGGGCTAACTATATTTAGACGAAACGGCTAACCAACTTTTTTCGCTGTAGGCACAACTGATTGTGTCTTGACCTGTTATCCTTCCCTCTCCAGTTTTAACCAATAATTTTCGGTCTTGTGGTGGCAGCTAAAAGGATCTCTTTATATTACTATTATGGATGACATTTAGCAACTATTTCATCAGTAATTACTATTCTTTCAATAGTTTAAATGTATGGTTATTTTAGGGTGGCTATGATAAATTAATATAAAAAAAGTCACTTAACCAATGTTTGTATAGAAACCTGAGTCGGGGCGGGCGCGAGTTACATCTCTTGTGCAACCAAAAAGATAGTCGTGAAACCCGCCCCTACAGAGGCACCACATACCGTGAAAAGTCAGAATTACCGTTCCCCTGAAGGCTGAGGCTTTTGGGCAACGAGTTGTTTGGCAACTCGAATCAGATGATAGGCACCTTCGTTATCAATGATGGTATATTCATTGGGTTTTAGCCAGTTTTCCTGGAGTTTATTGAATCGCTTAGATTCAATTAAAATCAGGGTCGAGGGAGGATTAGGTTTGGTTTTGGCAATTTTCTCAATGTAGGCAATCAGTTTATGTTCTTCGTCAAAATAATTAACCGATCGCTGGGCATAAAAAACGACACTGGGCTTTTCAAACCCCATCATCAGTAACTCTTCTGACGGTTGGTTCACCTCAGCCGCGATCGCAGATAATTCTCGTAGGGGAAGCTGACGTTGTTGATCCAATAGAAATGCAGCCGGTGAAACCACAAGGATAATAAACGCTACAAACGCCACCAAATTAATCATTCCTAACCAACGCCATCCCCGACGTTGCCATAATGCGATCGCCGTCGCTACCGCAGCCATTCCCCAAACAATACCTCCCCGTAAAGGTAATCCTGACGCTTGCAGGGTTTCCGATAAGTTCAGCGCGGCTGGATCATAGCCCACTATGTTCGGGCTGTATAAAATTGCCCCCGCGAGTACGAGGAGGAGGATCACATTAAACCCACCACTCAACCGTAACCCCAACCGAGGCTGAGGGTTTTGATAGGTGAGTAAATCACTTGCCAATAATGCCACCAAAATTGCTGCTGCGGGCATTAAGGGTAAGACATAGCTGGGGAGTTTAGTTACAGCGATAGTAAAAAAGCCAAACACACCCGCAAACCAACACAGAGCAAATAAACCCAACTGACTCGCGCGAGGGGAACAACGCCATTGTTGAACCTGCCAAAACCGCAACCGTGCGATCGCGAGGGGTAAATAACAGGACCAAGGGGCAAAGCCGACTAACACAACCAGAAAATAGAAATACCAAGGCGCCCAGTGGTGATTAACCACACCGACAAAGCGTTCAATGTTGTGATAGCCAAAAAACTTGTTGATATAGTCTTCGCCATTCGCCAAGGTAACTAACACATACCAGGGAATTGCTAGAACCCCAATAACGCCCAATCCCCAAAACAGGCGCATTTCCCGCACCACCTGCCAAAAATTCCCCAGATACACCAGAAATGCACCAATAATTAATCCAGGGAGGACAATTCCCACCGGTCCTTTGGCAAGGATAGCTAAGGCAATTAATATATAAAACGCTAAATACCAACCGGATGCAAAACCTAAAATGGGTTGGGGATCACCTTTTGCATTTCCACGGTATCGGCTATTTTGTTCCCCATCTCCCTGTCTTCTTGTCTCCCCTTGGACATAGGCGATAAAGAACGACAACAGAGCCGTTCCCATACAGCCAGAGAGTAGCATATCCGAAACCCCAGTTCGCGCCCAAACTAAGGTTATGGGATTAAAGGCAATCAGCGCAGCCCCGATTCCAGCAGATAACCAGCGTTGACGTTCTGGATTAGGGAGTTTTGGGGCGTCTTCTAATTCAGAGGAATTGTCATGAATCAGGGTACTAGGACGGGAAATGCCAAAATAGCGTAGCGTATAAAAGCCCAAAACTGTTAGCGCGATCGCACTCATTGCTGAGGGAAGTCGAACCGCCCATTCATTCACACCAATGAGCTTATAGCCAATCGCCATTAACCAGTAGACTAAAGGCGGTTTATCAAAACGAGTCTCCCCGTTAAAATACGGTGTAATCCAGTCTCCTGTAACCGTCATCTGGCGGGCGGCTTCCGCGAATAACGGTTCAGTTTCATCAACCAAACCCGTACTACCTAAGTGCCATAAAAAAGCCACCCAGCAAATCGCACTTAACCCTAAAACCGAGAACATCCACAAACGAGTTGGATGCTTTTCCCAAACATTCCACCACTTTGTCACCGTTTTAGCGACCCTATCCTTCATTCAACTTCAACCAGTTTGTCACGAAAAGCCAACATTAACCGTCACCGCCCCAAACTTAATCTAGCTGGAGCCGCGCTCATAATGTCCCCCTTCCTTGACTCGGACAACCCCATCAAGTTCCTGATCCAACAGTGTAGAGACGTTGCATGCAACGTCTGGTACAAAACCTAATACGGTTGTAAGACTAACTCCCATTCGCCCGTCTTTTGATTCCACCGGGGTACAGGCGTTTCCCCAATTACATAAGGTCCCCAATACAAACGAGAGCCATCTTGGGCAAATGCCACAATAATATCTCCCTTTTCCAAAATCAGATCATCTTGTGGAAGTGAAAGAATCAGCCCTTGGCTTCCTCCTTCCATAGGGGAAAAATCCCAGTGGGCGGGTTTGGCGTAAGCCTTTGAACCGGTTTGGCGTTCTAACAGCGCCACCCGCACCGGATGTTCTGTAGAATTGCTGACTCGCAACCCTCCTTTTTGCGCCGCTAGAGCAACGGGATCAAGGGGTGGAGAGGGTGAAGCCTCTGCGGGAGGTAACTTTGATGAGAGTGGTGATAGTGTTGGGGAGAGGGGTTGAGCCGTTTCCATCTCAGGAACCTCTGGTGATTTGATCACAGAGGGTAATGATGCTGTATCTGAGGATTGGGGTTCTATCCAAACCTTGAACTCAAATAATCCTAGTCCCAGTCCGGCAACACCTAAAAGGAGTACGATGATAAATACTGGATAAAGCTTATGGTTTAGTCTTTTCATTCGTTTTGAAGGGATTGACTCTGCACCACTACGTCTGTAGGGGGTGCTAACAAAACGAATTGCTAGCCCCTACTCTCATTGAAACAAGCTTGACCAAAACCGTGTTATTTTTCTCTTAAAGGCTAAGTGGTTATGGTCAGTGTGTGGTTGATTTCTGGTTGATCGATGCAAAATACTCGTCTTAATACTATCGTCGATGTGATCTTGGCAAGGTTAGCCCAGTGGTTTGCCAATCCCTGGCGACGCCTGTCCATAATCTTGCTAGGTTTGCTGTTGGGCATTTTCCTCGGAAGTGCCCTCTCAACGACAGCCGGTCAAACCGCTGACTGGGATGTCATTGCGGCTGGGATTTTAATTATTTTCACGGAAACGGTGAGCCGGATTGTTTATGGCAGAAATCGTCAGCGTTTGCCTTCTGTGAGCAGAGCTTCTAGATTTTCATGGTTCATTGAAACTGTGAATGCTCTGAAAATTGGTTTGGTTTATAGCATGTTTTTGGAAGCGTTTAAACTGGGTTCGTAATGTCATTCGTTTATGTCATTCGTCAGGTCATAAGGTCAGATATAATTTTTAATTCTGCGTAGGGGCGGGTTTGACTATTATCGTTTTTGACCTCACCCAGATGCAACTAAACCCGCCCCGACTAAGGGATAAGGGAGGGCGGGTTTTATTGATAGGCTATCGGTGACAAGCCAATTAAGTTCCTAAACCCGCCCATACAATTGTAATTGTGGCTAAACCCGTCCCTACCCTAAGACTTATGATTCATCCCGTTTCCTCGTCTCCCTCTTTCGGTGACATTCTTAACCAATGGATATCAGGAAAACCACCAAATTCATCGGCTTGGCAAAAATTATTAACAGCGGAATTAGCACAGCCGGAACGGGCTAAAGCGTTTGGAATTACGTCAGATAACGTGGAGGAAAAACTACAGGCGCGATCGCGTCTTTTTTTATCTGTCTATACTGATGTTCTTGCTTTGCCCTCGTTTGCTCATAAAATTCAGGATAATAGCGAAAATTTTGAGTCTATTCAAACTAATATTATCCTATCTCTGTGGCGCTTATGGCTTCCTTTGGCAATACAATTGGCGGAATCTAGACAACAGGTAGGGCGTCCACTAATTCAGGGAATATTAGGTGGACAGGGAACGGGAAAAACCACATTGGCGGTTGTGTTGAAGTTAATTTTAGCCCAGTTAGGATATCGTACCCTTAGCCTTTCCATTGATGACCTTTATAAAACCTATCAAGAACGACAGCGCCTGCGAGAGAAAGATCCGCGTCTGATTTGGCGCGGTCCGCCGGGAACTCATGATGTGGAGTTGGGGGTGCAGGTATTAGACGAGTTGCGATCGCACAATTCCTCAGATTCTATTCTAGTCCCCCGCTTTGATAAATCTGCTTGGGAAGGTGCAGGCGATCGCACAGATTTTGAACCTGTACAAAATGCGGATATTGTGTTATTTGAAGGGTGGTTTGTCGGTGTGCGTCCCGTTGCGGCGACTGTGTTTGCGGGGGCTACTCCAGCACCCATTGAAACAGAGAGCGATCGCGCTTTTGCACGGGATATGAATGAACGACTTAAAGCGTATTTACCCTTGTGGGAACGTTTAGACCGTTTAATCGTACTTTATCCCATTGATTATCGCCTGAGTTTGCAGTGGCGGCGTCAGGCGGAGGCGGAAATGATCGCGACGGGGAAATCAGGGATGAGTGATTCACAAATCAATGAATTTGTCAAGTATTTTTGGAAAGCGCTGCATCCAGAGTTATTTATTACGCCATTAATTCACAATCCGGATTGGGTGAATTTAGTAATTGAAATTAATTCCGATCATACACCCGATCGGGTTTATCAACCTGAGAATGACGAAAAAGGGTTGTAGGGTTGTAGGGGCGAAGCATTCGCGCCTAGATTTATCGGTTTCATGCCTAATTTTCAACGCGAATGCTTCGCCCAATCCCCAAATACCAATCCCCAAATACCAATCCCCAAATACCAATCCCCAAATACCAATCCCCAAATACCAATCCCCAAATACCAATCCCCAAATACCAATCCCCAAATACCAATCCCCAAATACCAATCCCCAAATACC